>JAGBLH010000281.1 GCA_017635515.1 Selenomonas sp. | reverse complement strand
GCTAAGGGGGATATGAGTGAATCTCAGCAGAGCGAATAGGGGTTATATAGTTCGTTAAAAGTACGGAGGAGGGCGGCATGGATTTATCCAGACTAAACAAGGAACAGCGGGAGGCAGCGGAGGAATTGGAGCAGCATGTGCTCCTGCTGGCTCCTGCGGGGACTGGCAAGACTGATACCCTGTCTTGCCGGGTGGCAAATATCATCGGGCAGAGCAAAGCCTTGCCGGAGGAAATCCTCTGCCTGACCTTCACCAACAAGGCCTGCCGGGAAATGCAGGAGCGCATCATGGAGCGGTCAGGGGAGTCCGGGGGCAGGGTGGTGGTGCGCACCTTCCATGGCTTCTGCTACGACCTCATCAAGACTGAGGCCAAGCGCCATGCGGATTTCTTTGCAGATTTTGCCATCGTGGATGAAGTGGACTGCCAGAGCATCCTGCGGGAGATCAGCGAGAGCCGCTGGCCCTTGCGGGCCTTGCAAAGTCTGGTGGGGCAGCTCAAGGAAAGCCGGGCAATCTTTGGCCTTGAAGAAGGGAAGACTGTTGGCGCGCAGCAAGAAGAGAGCCTGGCAGGACGGCGGCAGGAATATGAACGTGTCCTGCATAGACTTATGGAGGAGACACCGGAAAAAGTGAAGGCTCTAGCCATAGATGACCGTTATGAGTTCTATCCCCAGCTTTATGAAGGCTGGCAGCAATGGGGGCCGGGACTGGCCGCTGCCTACGATGAGCGGCTGGTGGATATGCACGGGCTGGATTTTACCGATCTCATCGTCAACGCCCAGCAGCTTTTGCTGAATCCTGAGATTGCGGGCAGCTGGGCACGGCGCTTTGCCTATATCAGCATTGATGAGGTGCAGGATACCAGCGAGCTTGAGTACAGCATCATTTCCCGCATCTTCGGCATGAGCCGTCTGCTGCTCTGCGGGGATTACTTCCAGACCATCTATGAGTGGCGGGGGTCAAGGCCGGAGAAGGTGCTCAGAAGCTATCAGCGGGATTATCATCCTCGGCGCATTGTGCTGCATGAGAACTATCGGGCTACCAAAATGCTTCTGAATGCCTCCTTTGCCTGTTTGCAGTCCTTCTTCCCCGAAAGGGTCTCAGCCATTTATCCCGAGGGCCTGACGGCGGAAAGCCCTGAGGAGGGGGAGCCCATCGAGCTCAAAGGGGCCACGGAGTTTGCCGAGGAGGCGCAATGGATTTATTATCGCATCCAGCATTTGCCTGTGCAGGATTATTCGAGAGTGTGCATCCTTACCCGCAGCAACCGCTACAATAAGGACTTATCTGCCCAGTTCCGCTCTTTGGGCAGGCATCTGCCGGAAGAGGAAAGGCTGCCCTTTATGCTTATTGATGAGATGCGCTTCTTCCGCCGCCAGGAAATCAAGGATGTGCTGGGCTTTCTGCATCTGGCAGTGAACAAGCACGATGCAGCCAGTCTGATACGTCTGCTGTCCCGCTTCGGCAAAGGCATAGGGCCTGCTACCATCAAGGCCATCGGGGCAGAGGCAGTAAGGCGGACAGGGCTGAAGCTGACAGACTTTCTGGAGGTGGGGGCAAGAAGCAAGGGAGATCCTTTTGGCGACCTGATGGAGGCCATGGCTGAGGGGCAGGTGGTGGTCTTTGATGTGGAGTCCACGGGGGTGGACATCACCCGTGATGAGATCATCCAGATTGCAGGCATCCGCCTTGCGCCGGACGGCACCGTGGCAGAGGAGTTCTATCGGAACCTGCGGCCTGACAAGGGAGTGGGTCAGTCTGTAAGAGTGCACGGTCTTACGGATGCTTATTTGCAGAAGCATGGGGAAAATCCACGGCAGGTGCTGGCAGAGTTCTGTCATTTTGCCAGGGGCTGCGTGCTGGTAGGGCACAATGTCACTTATGATTTGGGCATCTTGGGCAGTGAGCTTGCAAGGCTGGGGATGCCGCAGCTTGAATATCTCTGCTACTATGATACTTTGGAGATTTTCAGGCGGTTTTATCCGAACCTGCCAAATCACAAGCTGGAGTTCTTGTCTGAACATTTTCAGGCAGAGCACGCTTCCTCCCATGATGCCCTGGATGACATACGGGCTACGGCGGATATACTGAACTATGCCCTGGCGCACGACATAGAACCGCACACTGAGGAACGGAGGGCTTATTTTGAGAAGTGGCAGGGAATGTTTGGGGAAATGGCGGAGCTTATGGCAAGTTTCCGCCAGCAGGCGCCGCTCCTGCGTCCCTGGAAACTGATCACAGAGGTGGTCTTGCGTGGGGGAGTGAAGGAATATTATCAGCGACACAAGGAGGAACAGCGCATACAGAATCTGCGGGAGCTTTACCTGCAGGCAAGGGATCTTGATGATGTTTCTCTCTGTCCGCTGGATGCTCTGGCAAGGTTCTTGCAATATACAACCCTTTCCAATACGGAACTGGAGGCGCTGAATCAGAGGCCGCAGATTCCCATTATCACGGTACATCAGGCCAAGGGCAGCGAGTTTGATTATGTATTCATGGCGGGATTGCAGGAAGGCACTTTTCCAGGGTTCCATGCTCAGGAAAAAGGAAAGCTGCCGGAGGAACAGAGACTGTTTTATGTTGGCATAACCCGCGCCAAGAAGCAGCTCTTCCTCTCCTGGACCCAGCGGCAGTATGGCCATTGCCGTCATATAAGTCCTTTTATCCATGCCATCCCCAGGAAATACCTGAGGAATGTGTAGAGACGATAAAGTATTTTTTATAAATCTATTGAAAATAATGAATAACATGGTAAAATATAGTTGGTCGAATTGGATAGTTTCTTTTGGGAGACTGATATGCCGATTGACCGTTGTTTAAGAAGGGAATAAGTGACAAAGGTTTTGAAAGGGGGATTTTCATGAAGAAGTTTATGAGCCTGGCATTGGCAGCAGCATTTATCGCAGGTGTGCAGGGAGTGGCTTTGGCCAGCACACCGCAGATGGTTATGCTGGACGAAGAAGTTATCCTTGAAGTGGATGAGCCGGTAGAGTCTGGTGACATTCTCGTGGATGAGAATGGTGACGAGTGGGAAGTTCAGTAAGAAACTTTTCAGGTTAGTCGTTCAGAGAAGGTCAGCACCCGCCCTTATATGGGGGCGGGTGCTGTTGTTGTGTGCAAGCAAAAGTACAAGGGAAGGGATACCGCTTGAAAAAGCAGTACCTTTTCTGTATACTGTTAATACTGTAATAGAGAGCGGTGAGAGAGGGGACGCTGATGAAATACGGCGAATTCATGGGCAGGCTGGGCAGCGGTGAGCTGCCCCATATTTTTTTGCTGGCAGGAGAGGAGCATTATTATATTGAGAAAGCCAAGCGGGCAATTTTGCATCGTCTTGGCGCTGATAAAGAGGATTTTAATGATGCCTTGCAGAAATTTACAGGGGATATAGGACTTGATACCCTCATGGGCACCATCGAGACCGCCCCCTTCTTTGCGGAGAAGAACGTGCTGCTGGTGCAGGACACGCTTCTCTTCAAGGCTGTCAAGACAGAGACGGGCAAGGAGAGGGAAAAGCAGCTCGCAAGGCTCATCTCTCTCTTTGAGGATATGCCTCCATACAGCTATGTGATTTTCATTTCCGGCGATAAGCCTGACAAGCGGAAGAAAATCTGCAAGGCCGTGGAAAAAGCCGGGCTGGTGCTGGAAGCAGAGGCTTTGCGGGCCTGGAACATCGATGATTGGCTCAGGGTCAAGCTCCATGAAATCAAGAAGGAGCTAGAGCCTGAGGCTGCCGCCTATTTCCATGGGGCAGTAAGCCTGATGCAGCCCATTTCCCTGGCCTTCCTGGACAAGGAGTTTGATAAGCTCGCCCTCTATACCAAGGAGAGGCGCATTACCCTAAGTGACCTCAAGCAGGTTTTTGCCTCTCTGCCAGAGGTGTCAAATTTCGCCCTGCTGGATGCGGTGAGCAATAGGCAGGCGGGCAAGGCCCTGTCCCTCTTGAAACGTCAGCTTCAGGAGGGGACATATTTCACTATCATCCTGGCCATGCTGACCCGTCATGTGCGCCAGCTCTGGCAGGCCAGGGTGCTTATGGCCCAGGGAGTGCGGGGCAAGGCTTTGGCAAAGCCCTTGGAGCTAAATCCCTTCATTGCGGAGAAACTGGGGCAGGCGGCGGAGAGATTTTCGGAAAAGGTGCTGAAGGCGGCCATGCTGGAGCTCATTGATGCAGATTACAAACTGAAGACAGGGCAGGCGGGGGAAGAGGTTCTAGAACATGCTATCATCACCCTTTGCCGTAGATATACTGGAGACCGTTAATACAGCGTCCGTAACCAGACTCGTTCTGGTAAAATTCTCCGAACGCGAGTATAGAAGTTGCATGCAGGTTGGAGGTAGGACTGAATGGCAGGCAAGCTGGACTCAAAGGTTCTGCTGGCAGGCAGACAGGTTTTCTGGCAGGAAAACCTGCAAAGGCTGTTTGCCAAGGAGGGCTGGGATTTTTATATCTTGACGGATGATTTTGAAGTTCCGGAAGAAATTTTCCGCATTCAGAATATCCCGACGGTCATTTATGTCATGAAGGAGGATAAGGGCAGTGAGGCTTGGATTACAGGCCTGAATGGCATGCTGGACATGGCCCGTCGTTACCAGGTGAAGCATTTCTACCTGGTCACCAGGCTGGTGTACCCATCCTCGCAGCCGGATAGGAAGAATCCGGAGACGATGGAACTGGTAGAGCGCCTGGCTGAGGCCTGGCGGGTGACGAGCGGAATGCACATTACACTGCTGCGCCTGCCGGAGGTCTATGGCCCGGGAGAGAACTCTGAGGAAGGTCTGGTAGCGGACTGGCTGCAGGCAGCCAGGCGGGGAGAGAACCGGCCCAGGTACCGTGACTTGGATGAGAAGCGGGAATTCCTCTATATGGACGATGCTGCCTATGCTGTATTCAGGGCCGTATCCCGTGAGTACGCCGGGGAAGCTTTGGATATCGTGAATGGCCAGGCTGTGAGTGCCTCGGAACTGCTGAATTGCATCAAAGCTGTTACGGGCAAGCCGCTGGCACTTGTGCGGGGCGAAAATTTGGAAGATTTTGGCGGCCCGTTGCCAGATGCCTCCAAGGTGCGGGAGGAAATAGGCTGGAGCCATAAATACGACTTGAAAGATGGGCTGGCGCTCACCTATCGGGAAATGAACCGGCTGGCAGAGGTGCGGCAGCAGGCGGAAAGAAAGCTGGAAGCCGAAGAAAAGTTCAGGCTGCGGAAGGAAGTGGCGATACCGTATCTTGAAAATATAGCCGGGGCTGTGCTGATGCTGTTGGCAGCCTGGCTGCAAGGTGGCAGCACCGTCAATCCAACCATATATTTCGACCTTAATTTCGTCTATATAGGGGCTATGGGCATTCTTTACGGCAAGAGCCAGTCGCTGCTGGCCATGGCCTTTTCGTCCTTCATACTGCTGAAGATGCTGCTGGGGGCGGGCGCCAATGCAGTGGCGCTGCTCTATATGCCCCAGCATCTGCTGCACTTCATTGCCTATCTTTTTGTGGCTGTGCTGACCGGCTACTTTGCCGATGCCCGTTCCTTTGAGCGTGAGAGCGCGGCCTGGCAGGCCAGTCAGGCTCAGGAGCGCTATGATTTTCTGCGTTCCCTCTACGATGAGAGCATTATCGTGAAGGACAGGCTCTACCGCCAGATTGTCAACTCAGATGACAGCATAGGGCGGCTTTACCGCATCATACGCAATCTTGACAGCGTGGCTACGGAAAATATCTTCACTCAGGCAGCCTATGTGACGGCCCAGGTTATGGCGGTTGATGATATTGCTGTCTATGTGCTGGGCAAGGATGGCTACTACCTGCGCCAGAAGATGCGCATGGGCAGGCTGGCCTCCCTGCAGCCCAGGTCTCTGAAGGTGGCAGAACATGATTATCTGAAGAATCTCATTGATGAACGCCATATTTATGTGAACAGGGAACTGGTGAAGGATACGCCGGATTTGGCGGCTCCCATTGTCTATCAAGGCCAGGTTATTGCCGTGGTGCAGATTTTCGGGCTGAACTTCAATCAGTGGAGCCTTTACCAGCAGAACCTGCTTTCCATCACCATGCGGCTGATATCTGCTTCCATGGGTCGTGCTTACCAGTATGAGGCAGAGGCTCAGGACAAGCGTTATTACCCCCATACCCGCATTTTGAGAAATGAGGCTTTCCAGGAAATCATCCAGGAACTGCGCGAGCGCCGCAAACTGCAGGGAGACCTGCCTATCGGCACTCTGAAGGTGCAGCGGGGGGAGATGGACTTCAAGCGGCTGGATGAGCTTTGTGGCAGGATGGTACGCAATGAGGACTTCATTGGCGAGCTTCAAGGCGAGGTCTATATACTCCTGCCTGATGCTGATGATTCGATTTGCAATATGGTACAGGAACGTCTGGCCAGGAATGGCGTTGGTACGGTTCGGGGAGAGACGGTGGTCTGATGGCTGTGTGGGATTGGAAGGCTCTGTTCTTGCTGCACCTATTGTGTGCAGGACTGTTTCTCTTGTTTGACCTGCGAGGCAAGGCGAGGCTGCGGGCGCTGACAGAAACGGCCATAGTCCTGGCAGTGCCCGTGGCTGGCTTGTTTATCATGTGTATCTTCAAAGCAGCCGGTTCTCTGCTGAACCTATGGGAAGTGCGTGAGGCAGAGGTTGAGGCAGAGGAAGAAGTTTTCTTTGTGGGGGCTCCCGTCCAGAAGGATGTAGTGCCTCTGAATGATGCTTTCCTGGTGCAGGACAAGCTCAAGAAGCGCAAATTCTTTACGGAGAGCATCAAGCAGTCTTTAGTGGAAAACCAGCAGATACTCCAGATGGCCATGCACGACAAGGACAGGGAAGTGGCTTATTATGCGGTTTCCATGCTGACCTCCCGCATGGAGAATTTGGAGGCGGAGCTTTTCGAGCGCGAGTCTAAAGTCGTGAGGGGAAAGCAGAAAGAAAACCTTGGCCTGCTGCAGGAGTACGCAGGCCTCTTGCGTGAATACCTGGGCAACAAGAATTTCATCGACCATGTGTCCTGGCGCAAGAAACAGGAAGTATATATCGGCATCCTGAACCACCTGACCAACCTGACTGGGGACAACAAGGAATACTTCCGCGAGGAGATAGAGCAGCTGCTTCTCCTGCCAGATTTCCCGGCGGCAGAGCAGGTCTGCGCGGATTTCATGGAGCAGCATGAGGAGGCAGAGGAGCCGTATCTCAGCTATATTTCGGTCTATGTGGCCTGGAAGAAGCCGGACAAGATGCGGGAGATCCTGCGGCGGCTCAAGGCGCTGCCCAGGGATTTGTCCCCAGAGGCTTTGCGTGTCATAAGGTTCTGGGATGAGGGGGCGGCGAAGAGTGGATAAGCGTCATATTGTCTTGGTCTGTGCATTGGTGGTGGTCATGGCCTGCTTCTTCCAGTTCAACAGGATGGACGGCTTTTTGCATCTGTTCGGGGTCAGGAATGAAACTGGCCAGTCTCCTGTGCAGCAACTGACGGGGGCAGAGAATATCAGTCGCGACAAATACCTGCTGCTCTACGATGAGCACGATGTGCCCAGCGTTTTTGCCAGACATCGCCTGAAGTGGCTGCTGGAGCAGGAGAAGAAGGACTGCGATATTTCTTCCGTAAGGAATGGCAATCTGGAATTATCTGCATCTTATCGTGGCATCATCATTGCCACAGGCTATCTGGACAAGGTAGCTGCCTGGCCGAAAATCGAGCAGTATGTGGCAGCTGGCGGCACGGCCCTTTGCCTGATGAGCCCGGAGAGTGCCTACAGTGAAAGCCTTTCCCCTGAGTATCTTTCTCCCTTGGGCATCAAGAGCACCGGAGGGAATATTGACGTGAAGGGTATCAGCCTGAAGACGGATTTCCTTTACGGGGGCAAGGGCTTTTCCTTTGGCGATACAGCCTACAGCACCAATACCATCCAGGTCGCTCTGGAAGATGGAGTCAAGGTGCATATGGCTTCATGCGAGGGAGAGCCTTTGGTCTGGGAAAAGTCCGTGGGCAAGGGCAAGTATCTGGTTTATAACGGCCTGGTCAGGGATGACAAGACCAATATCGGCATGCTGACGGCCATGCTGAACCACTGCGGAGAGGATTCTATCTATCCTGTCCTGGGTTACAAAGTTTTCTATATAGACGATTTCCCCTCTCCCGTGCCCGAGGGCTTCTTTCCCAGGATTTATGAGGAGCTGGGGGTCAGCACTGCCGAGTTCTACCGTGACCACTGGTGGCCTTTCATGCGGGAGTGCGCCGGGGAATTCGGCCTGAAGTACACGGGGCTTATCATCGAGTCTTACGGTGACCAGGTCAAGGGGCCTTTCCATCCCCTGGATGGACGGGCGGCTCGTGACAGCCTGATTGTCTACGGCAGGGAACTGCTGGATATGAAGGGTGAGCTGGGCATACATGGCTACAATCACCAGTCACTGGCACCTGCCAGCTATGAGCTGGACGAACTGGACTATGTGCCCTGGGACAATCAGGCTGATATGCTGGAGGGCTTGCAGGAACTCAGACGCTATATCAAGGAAGTCTATCCCGATTATGTCTTCAAGGTTTATGTGCCGCCCTCTGATATCCTGAGCCCGGAGGGCAGGGAGGCTGTGAGGATAGCGTTCCCGGAGGTCAAGATCTTTTCCTCCCTGTTTGATGGCCCCTATGCCTCCAGAGCCTATATCCAGGACTATGAGCGCAATGCGGACGGTACCTATGAGATGCCCCGCACTACGGCTGGTTATTCACCCAAGGGGCAGGCCATGTATGAAAATATCAGCATGCTGAACTACATGGGCACCTTCTCGCACTTTGTGCATCCTGATGAATTGTTTTACGAAGAGAGCCAGGATCTCACCTGGCATGATATGACGGTGGGCTTCAAGGCTTTCATGGGAGAAGTGCTTTCCCGCTACAGCTGGCTGAAGCCTGTCACGGGCAGTGAGGCGGCAGAGTGCTTCGATGACTATCTGGACATGGATTACAGGGTGGAACGCTCGGAGGAGAATCTGAGGCTCAAATGCTGGAACTACCGCCACGGCCTGCGCTTCATCTTGCGCAGCAATCGGGAGCTTGGCCATGCAGAAGGGGCCATGGTGCAGAAAATCGGCGATGATGCCTATCTCATCGAAATCACAGAGCCTGAGTCGGTACTGTACTGGAAGGAGGGAGCCTGATGCGCATTTGCTTGCTGGTGGAAGGGTCCTATCCTTATGTGGTGGGTGGCGTTTCTTCCTGGGTACAGATGCTTATCAACGGCATGCCCGAATATGAGTTCTTCATCTATTCCATCGGGGCAGAGGAAAAGGACAGGGGGCATTTCAAGTACAAGTTCCCGGAAAACTTGAAGGGGATACAGGAAGAATTCCTTGATGAGATGCTGGGGCTCAAATCCTACGGCATGCAGGAAAATATGCTCACAGCTGAGGAATGCCGCGTGCTCTACGACTTGGTGGTGGGCAAGAAGCCCCTCAATATCAAGGAACTGTACGCTATCTTTGGCGGCGGGAAGCGGTTCAAGGGGATTCTGGGCATTTTCATGACCAGCGATTTCTTCGATGTGATACAGCGGGTCTATGAGGAAAAATATAGCTATCTGCCCTTTACGGATTTCTTCTGGACCCTGCGCTCCATGCTGCTGCCCCTGTTCTATCTCCTGCAGCAAGAACTGCCAGCGGCGGATGTCTATCATGCGGTGGCCACAGGCTACTGCGGGGTGATTGGAGCCCTGGCGGCAGAAATCCACCACAAGCCCTTTATCATCACTGAGCACGGCATCTACTCCCGGGAAAGGGAGGCAGAAATCATCAAGAGCGACTGGGCCAAGGGGGATTTCAAGTCCGTCTGGATTCAGTATTTCTACAACTTGGCCAAGCTGGCCTACGCCTCGGCAGATAAGGTCTACACCCTTTTTGAGCACAACGCAGAGATTGAGTGTGACCTGGGCTGCGATCCTGCCAAGATTACGGTGGTGCCCAACGGGGTGCATATGGAGAATTTCCAGGGTATACCCGAGGTGACGGAGCATGATGGCCCCTTCAGGATTGGGGCGGTGGTGCGGGTGGTGCCCATCAAGGATGTGGTGACCCTGCTGCGGGCTTTTTTCCTGGTGAAGCGGGAAATGACGAATGCTGAGCTATATGTCATGGGAGGCTTGGAGGAGTCACCAGAGTACTATGAGCTTTGCCAGCAGACGGTGGATATGCTGCAGATAGAGGATGTCCACTTCACCGGCTCGGTGAAGGTCACTGAGTATCTGCCCAAGATGGACTTGATGGTGCTCTCCAGCATCAGCGAGGGGCAGCCTCTGGCAGTGCTGGAGGGACAGGCGGCGCATCGTCCTTTTGTCACCACGGATGTGGGCTGCTGCCGGGAACTTATTTACGGTGCCTCGGATGACAAGCTGGGGACGGCGGGGGCGGTGGTGGCTCCCATGGATTTTGAGGCCATGTCCCAGGAAATCCTGAGGCTGGCAAGGAATTATCCCTTGAGGCGCGAAATGGCCCGCATTGGCTTTGAGCGGGTGAAGAGCCTCTATACCTATGAACGCTTTATTGAAACTTACCGCAGCATTTATCAGGAAGCAGGGGAGGTGAAGCACTGATGGCAGGCGTGGGCTTTGAGCTCAGGAAGCTCTTCAAGGCGCGTACTATGGCAGGGCATGTGAAGGCCTATTCCTATTCGGCCATCATCACGGCAGGCCCCTTTGCCCTGATGACCAGCATGGTGCTGGCTGTGCAGCTGCTCTTTGCCTTTTTCGGCGTGGCAGAGGAGGAGGCGCAGGTCTTTGTGGGGGCGGTGGTTTATGCCTTTGTCTTCTCCCAGGTCTTTTCCGGCGGTTTCACCATGGTGCTGACGCGTTATCTGGCAGACTGCCTCTCCGTGAGGCACTATGAGGATGTGACGGCCTCCCTGCTGGGGCTGGGAGCCATACTTACCAGCTTGGGGGGCGTGGCAGCCTTGATTTTTTTCTGGGGCAAGCCGCTGCCTCTTTTCACCAAATGCCTCTCATATCTCTTCTTTGCCCTGCTGCTCCTGGCCTGGGTGGAGAGTGTCTATCTGTCGGCGGTGAAGAAGTTCAAGCGGCTGCTGGTCAGCTATCTGGCGGGGGTCCTGCTGGCAGTCCTGCTGTCCTGGCTTTTCCTGTCCTGGCAGGTCTTTTCTCCCGCCCAGTCGGGACTGCTGGCTATGGATGTGGGCATGTCTCTGGTGGTGCTGCTGTTCCTGCTTCACATCGTGGATTATTTTGGCCTTTCGCCTGAGGGGCAGAACTTTGCTTTCCTGCCGTACCTGGAGCGTCACTGGCGGCTGTTCTTGATTTCCTCCTGCTATATGCTGGGTATTTTCCTGCCCAATCTCATCATCTGGCAGGGGCCTTGGGGCGTGGAGATAGCAGGTACTTTCAGGTTTGCTCCCGTTTACGATGTAGTGACTTTCTTGGCCTTTATCTCCATCCTGCCCCTGATGATGCTTTTCGTGGTCTCGGTGGAGACGAATTTCTATGAGCGTTATGATGTGTACTTCTCCTATATCACACAGAAGGGCAATTTCAGGGAAATTGATGATGCCCGCAAGGATCTCTTACATACGCTCTGGTTTGAGATACGCCATATCATTGAGTTCCAGCTGGTGTTTTCCTTGGTATTCCTGGCGCTGGGCAATTATGTCCTCAGCGGGGCAGGGATTACCTACGCTCAGGTGAATATGTACAATGTCATCATCTTTGGGGCCTTCTTCACAGGGCTTTTGCAGCTCATCTATATCCTGCTGGTCTATTTTGACTACCAGAAGGATGTGCTGAGGATTTCAGCCTGCTATCTTTTGAGCAATCTGCTCTTTGGCCTGCTGGGATTTTATTTCGCTGGCCCCGACAGCTATGGTTTTACCTTTTTCCTGGCCAGCGCCTTGAGCTTTGGCTTTGGCTTCTGGAGGCTCAGCCATTTTGGGGAGCGCATCAATTACTTTGTCTTCTGTTCCCAGCCCATGTTCTACCAGATGGTGAAGGGGCCTTTGACCAGGCTGACCCTTTGGCTGTACGGTGAAAGGTATGTGGATCTGGAGCTGTTGGGTGGTGATAAGAAGTGAGGATGAGCAGAAAAAAGCGGAGGCGTCTGGAAAAAGAAGACGAGCTGCAGCAGGATTTAGCAGCACCTGCTTTCCGCATGACCAGAAAAAGGCGGAGACGCATGGAGAAAGAAGATGAGCCACCACAGGACTTGGCGGCATCCGCTTTCCGCATGAGCAGGAAAAGGCGTATGAGGCTGAAAAAGGCCGCTGAGCCCTGGCTTGGTCAGCCCTCCTTCCGCATGAACAGGAAGAGGCTTCGCCTGAGGCGGGAGAGCAGGAGGCCTTCTCCTGCCGGGGCTTTCTCCCTGTCTGCCCTGATGCTTTTTGTCTCGGGACTGGCAGAGGCAGCTTCCATGTCTACTATGCATGAGGTGCCGGGAGAGTTCCAGTCCATGCGCAATGCCAGGGAAGCTATCATCAACTATCGTGCAGCGGTGAAGAGCCTGAAAAGTGCCCAGAACAATCTGGCTGAGGCGGAGCGTGCTTTGGAAGTGGCCCGCAGTGACAGGGAGGAGGCCAATGAAGGGCTGATGCGGGCCAAGATGAACCTGGAAGCGGCCAAGGTAAATCTTGATAATCTGAGGAAGAGCCTGGCTGCCGCACAGACGGAAAGCGAGCAGCGCACCAGTGAAGCCCTGGCGAGCCAGCAGGCTGTAGCAGACTATCTGCCCAGCATCTACGATCAGGAAGCTTCGATTCAGGAGCTTTCTGCCGAAGCGGAAAGCCTTGCGGGACAGTATGCTGCCGGCAATGAGGCGGTCACGGGACAGGTGGACGAGCTGGCTGCCCGTATTGAGCAGGCCTGGGAGAGCGTGAACTGGCAGCAGAACCGCATTGCCGAGGTGCAGGCCATGGTGGCCAGCGGGGGAAGCACAGCTGAAGGACCCTCGGCAGATAATGGCACTGCCTATCAGAGCCGTCTGGAAGAAATCAGCGGGGAGCTGGACAGGGAAAATGCTTTCCTTGACGAGATGCATGCCTATCTTGACGAACTGCAGGCAGCTCAGGACAGGGCGGAGGATGCAGAGCAGCAGGCTCGCGACCTGGTGGCAGACCTGACAGAGCAGCAGGCAGAGGCTGCTGCTGACCTTGAGCAAGGCAAGAATGACCTGGAGGAAACGGTGAAATGGCGGGAAGAGGCTGAACGGGAAAATGCTCAGGCCGAAAAGGATTTGGAGGCAGCGAACAAAGACTTGCGGGAAGCAAGGCATGACCTTGAGCATTTCGGAGAAAGCTCTTCCATTGAGAGCCGGATGGAGTACTACAACTGGCATGGGCCTGAGCATGGACATCAGCTGCTCTTTGAGCAGGAGTTCTACAGCAGCACCAAAAAGTATGACTACGGAGTGAAGACGGGCTATGTGCTGTCTGCATCCGGGCACAAAGATGGCAACAGCCATTACTCGGGCCTGACGGACACTCAGCTCAGCCTGACTTTGAAAAATGATCATCCGGTCAATGAAGTTCATTATATCTTCAGCACTAATTTGCCCACGGCCAAGACTTCCCATGTCAACGCCCAGGTGATGGAGGGGCTGGCCAAGTATACTTCCTTCAATAATGGCTGGATTTTTACCCCTGCCGTGGAGGTGAAGCACAAATTCAGCGAGGAGGAGAGCCTTACCGGCAGGATCAGCTATTCCTTTAGGGGCGGCTATGAGGTGAAGAGTACGGGAGCTGATGGCGGTGAGCGCAGAGAACATATCTCTCCGGGCGATCAGCTGACCCCGGAACTTATCTACCAGTATGCAGGGGAAAAGAATCAGCATACTGTCAAGCTGGGCTATTTGCATAACGGCAGCACCTCACAGTCTGGCAGCAGTACCTCTGAATATCGGGACGGCGACACTTTCTGGCTCAGATGGTTCTACAATCACAATCTGACACGCATGGATTCCCTGCAGGCCTATGCTTCCTACCAGCATGAGGGCAAGGCACATTTCTACGACCAAAGCGTGAGGCCGTACAACAGCAGCCTGACCTGGCATGAGTTTGGTGTGGGCTGGCGTCATGACTTTGATGATCGGCAGTATCTGCAGCTGATGCTGAATTATCAGAAGGCTCATGGCAACCTCTATCGCTACAGCACCCGTGGCAACGAGAGCGAGAAAAATTATCTCTTTTCGCCCAGCAGGCTGTCTGTACTGCTGGCCTATGGCTATAAGCTAAGCGGCAGGAGCAGTCTGGAGCTGAAGCTGGAGCGTTACAATATCAGGGAGGAGAAGCACCAGGGCTATCATGGCTGGGGCCTGGCCCTGATGTATGACTATTCCTTCTGAGATTCTTTAGGAAAAGGGGATGCTTATGGGAAAATGGAAGATCCTGGCGGCAGGTCTGGCGCTGCTCTTGGGCGCTTCTGGCACTGCCGTGCGGGCTGAGTCAGTGGACTATCCCCAGGCCATGGTGAAGCTCATCTGCGATTTGAAAGCCTATTCGGCAGAAAAAAAGCCCGGCTTTGGCCTCATTGGCAACGGCGGGGCGGGGCTTTTCCTGGAGCAGGACGGCAATACGGGAGAAAATGTGGGACGGCTCCTGCAGGCATTTGACGGCACCATGACAGAATCAGTCAACTATCGCTGGGAGGTGGAGCAAGGCAGGGCAGTCAGGACGAATGAGGCGGACACGGAATATTTCCATCAGGCCCTGGCTCCTGCCGTGACGGCGGGGCTGCCTGTCCTCAGCCTCGACTATGTTGATGCCAAGGATATGGCAGAAGACTCATACCAAAAGAATCAGGAGAAGGGCTATATCCCCTGGGCTTCTTTCCGGCGTGAGCTTGATGCCCTGCCGCAGGATAAACCTTTCAAGCGCAATGACAGGGATATGGCTGCCCTGTCTCAGGTGCAGAACTATATGGTGCTCCTGAATCCCAGCAAGTTCGGTTCTAGGGAGGCTTATCTGGAGGCGCTGAGAGGCACGGACTATGATTTGCTGATAGTTGACCTGTTCTATGGGCCTGAACCGCTCACGGCAGGGGAGGTGGCTTCCCTCAAGCAGAAAGCCCATGGTGGCAGGCGCCTGGTCTATGCCTATATGAGCGTGGGGGAGGCGGAGACCTATCGCTATTACTGGCAGCGTGAATGGCAGGATAATCCGCCTTGCTGGCTGGCAGAGGCCAATACTGACTGGCAGGGGAGTTTCAAGGTGAAATACTGGCGGCCAGAGTGGCAGCAGATTCTCTATGGCTCACCTGAAGCCTACCTTGATAAGATCATTTCCTCTGGGTTTGACGGGGCGTTCCTCGATGTGGTGGATGCCTATTACTATTTCCTGTCCCATGAGGCAGGAGAGCAGGGCTGACTGAGTCAGCGCTGGAAGCGGAGGTGGCGCGTATGTCCATGGAGTGGAGAATCTACAGCAGGTCAGTGATTTTCGTGCTCATCACGGCGGTGCAGGAGCTTTACTACGGGGCGGAGGTGGTGGTGCAGTTCTCAGCCAACAAGGGGCTTTTCTGTGAGCTGAACCACTTGCCGGTACCGCTGGACGAAGGTGTGGTGCGAGCCATCGAGGGAAAGATGCGGCAGATAGTGGCAGAGGACAGGTCGCTGGTCAAAAGATCCATGTCCCGGGAAGAAGCTGTGCAGCTGTTCAAGAGCAGTATGCAGATTGAGAAGGCCAACCTTATCTCTGCCCTGGACAGGGAGAAGGTGAGTGTCTACAGCTGCGGCAATTATATCGACTATCTCTATGGGAAACTGAGACCCTCCACCGGTGAGCTGGGGCATTTTGAGCTGGATTATGAGCCGCCGGGGCTTCTCCTGCGCATGCCTAGCCAATACACCTATGCCGAGCTGGAAATTCCCCGCAGGGTTCCCCAGCCCAAGTTCAGCCAGACGCTGGCTGAGTCCAAAGAGTGGGCGAAAATCCTCCAGTGCCGCTATGTGACGGATTTGAACCGTGCTAATAGGCAGGGGCGGATAGGCGAGGTCATCCGGGTTTCTGAAGCCCTGCAGGAAAAGACCATCGCCAGGATTGCCGACCATATTGCAGGGCACAGGGGAAGGCTGCGGCTGATACTTATCGCGGGGCCGTCCTCCTCTGGCAAGACTTCCTTCGCCCATCGGCTCAGGGTGCAGCTCCTGGTGAACGGCCTGCAGCCAGTGTCCATCTCCATGGATGATTATTTCCGCAACCGTGAGGATACTCCCAGGAATGCTGTGGGGGAGTACGACTACGAATGCCTGGGAGCACTGGACACGGAACTGTTCAATGAGCATATGCTGGCCCTGCTGAAAGGGGAGACAGTAGACCTGCCCCATTACAATTTCCTCACGGGCATAAGCGAGAGGGGCAAGGGGCGTCACCTCATGGTGGGCCATGACCAGCCCATCATCGTGGAGGGCATCCACGGCCTCAATGAGAAACTCAGCGAACAGGTGCCCAGGGAGTGCAAGTACAAGATCTACATCAGCGCCCTGACTCCGCTGAACATCGATGCCCACAACAGGATTCCCACCACCAGCGCAAGGCTCTTGCGGCGGCTGGTGCGGGACAGCCAATTCCGCGGCGCCCGTGCCCTCAAGACCCTGCACCAGTGGGCAGCTGTGCGGGAGGGAGAGGAAAAGTATATCTTCCCCTTCCAGGAGGAGGCGGATTTCATGTTCAACTCCGCGCTTATCTATGAGCTGGGAATCTTGAAACGCTACGCCGAGCCTCTGCTGGAAACCGTCCCCCCGGAGGTGCCCGAGTATGAGCTGGCCCGCAGCCTGCTGGACTTCTGCCAGTATTTCGATGCCATCACTGATGAGGACGAGGTGCCCAATAATTCCATTCTGAGGGAGTTCATCGGAAAATCTGTGTTTTTTAAATAATGAGAGCCTGTTTGTGACCGGGAAAGTCGCAAACAGGCTCTTTTTTTATGCATATTTTCAGACATCACGTGACTGAGCTTCAGTACAGGTATAAGAGGTTTTTTCTTCAGCTACATAGCTTTGTGTATAGTGAGATTGAAATTGCTTGGCCAGCACCATCAGGTCTTCTTTGTGCTCATTGTTAAGGCTGCGGAAGATATTGAGAAGCTCCCTCTCTCTTGGGAACAGATCTCCTTTGTTTTGGGGCCTGTCATCGCCCAGCAGCCAGGACAAGCTTATATTTTCTGAGCGTGCAATGGTTACGAAGCCGTCGGCATCAGGCTGCCCCGAACCTCTTAGCCAGCCGATGAAAGCGTTCCTAGTGACACCAAAGCGTCTGGAAAATTCTGTCTGAGTGAGCTTGTAGTTCTTGTCTTTGGCTCTTTCCCATAGTTCATTTATGCGTTCATGGAATTTATTTTTCCAAATCATATCGTATCTATGCCCCTTTTCTGGAAAGCATAGCATATATGTTCGTGAAGATAACCTTGTGTGTTATAAAATTACATTGACTGAGTAAAAAATAAACATTATAATAGTAAATATGTTGTTTAATAAATAAACAAGCGTGTTGCAGGGAGTGAGCAGATTTGAACGGACCCATAGACATAGTCCTGCCTTGGCTGGATGATCATGACCCGGCCTGGCAGGCAGAGTTTGGAGAAAGTCTGGGAAAATATCCGCGGGATGAGGGGGCGGATGCCAATATCCACTTCGAAAGCTGGGGTAACCTGCACCTGTGGTTCCGGGCGGTGGAGAAGTTCATGCCCTGGGTGCGCCGCATCGTGCTCATCACCTGGGGCCATGTGCCAGCATTCCTGCGCACTGACCACGAGAAGCTGCTCATTGTGCGGCACAGGGATTACCTGCCTGCAGAGTACCTGCCCACCTATAATTCCAATGTCATTGAGCTGAATGTCCACCGCATCAAGGAACTGGCGGATAACTTCATCCTTTTCAACGATGATACCTTCCCCTTGGCGCCAGTGGCTGAGAGCTATTACTTCCAGGACAACCTGCCCTGCGACGAGGCGGTGGAGGGCATCATCGTCCCCAAGGAAGAGGGGGCGGTGGCCCATATGGCCCGCTACACCCAAATCAATAACCTCATGGTTATCAATCGTCATTTTGAGAAGCGGGTCATGCAGAAGGAGCACCATGAGAAGTGGTTCAGTCCCGCCTATGGGAATCTCTTGGAACGCACAGAATCCCTCGCCTACTGGAATACCCTGGGCGGCATCCATGACCCCCATATGGCTAACCCCTTAAAAAAATCAACTTTGGCCAAACTCTGGGAGCTGGAGCCGGAGGTGCTGGACAGATGCTCCCGCAACCACTTCCGCGCCCATACGGACATGACCCAATACCTCATCCGCTACTGGCAGCTCTGCACAGGTCAATTCGTGCCCCGCAGGACAGAGGGGAAGATGTGCCTGATGGACAAGAGCAACTATCTGGAATACGCAGAGGGAATCAGGCAGGGCAGCTACCCCATGGTCAGCATGAACGAAAGCTGCACCGCCGAGGAATTCCCCCTCATCAAGAAAGCCATCAACGAGGCACTGGCAGAACTGCTGCCGGATAAATCATCCTTTGAGAAGTGAGACCCATGAAAGAAATATTGCTATCTGTAATCATCCCCACCTACAACGTAGAAAAATATCTCCCAGCTTGTCTCGACAGTCTCAAAGAACAGGATTTCCAATCCTACGAAGTCATCTGCATAGATGATGGCTCCACAGATAAGACGGTTGGCATACTTGAAAGCTATGCCAAAGACTGGGAAAAGCTGAATTTTCATTCCCAGCCCCATAAGGGCCCCGGCGCTGCCCGCAATCTGGGCCTTGCCAGGGCCAGGGGCAAGTATGTCCTCTTTCTGGACAGCGATGATGAATTTTCAGATTCAGGTGTGCTGAGCTGCATAGCCTCGGAAATGGAAGCTGGGCAATTGGATCTCCTCAATTTTGGAGCCAAAGTAGAATTCGCAGATGAAGAACTGAAAAAAAGCCGCTACCGTGAGGAGCAGCGTTACAAGGAACGGGAATCTGCGGGCCTGTATCCCACAGGCAGGGAACTTCTGCATGAGCTGCTGAAAAGGGAAGCTTTTCTGGGCAGCGCCTGCCTGCTGTCCCTGCGGAAGGCCTATGTGGAGGAGGTGGGGCTGAAGTTCCCCAGTCTCTGCCATTCCGAGGATGAAGTCTTCTGCCTGAGGGCCTTCCTGGGAGCAGGCAGGTCAAAGCACACCGGCCAGAGGCTCTACCTGCGCCGGGTAAGGCAGGAATCTCTTACCACCCGGCCTGACGACATAGAGGCTTTCAGGGAGCGACTGAAGGCAGTATGGTTGCTGCAAGAAACTGTGGACACCTTAGGAAGCGCTCCCTGGCTGGAAAATTATCTGGCTAAGTACATGCAGGATGTGGGCAGGCGCTTCGCTGGCTTGCCATCGGAAGAACAGGCTAAAGCAGAAAGCTTTTCAATCTGGGAAGCAGGCTTTTTCAGGCTGATGCAGCTCTGCGCAAAGTTTTTCACCCGTGCCCAAGCCGCCTACATCTTCCCCTGGCATCTCTTCAAAAAAGGGGAGCGGGTAGTTATCTACGGCGCAGGCAATGTAGGCAAAGACTTCGCCCGCCAGCTGCAGGAATACGATTATGTAAAGCTGGCTGGGGCTGTAGACCGCACCGGCCCCAAAGCCAGCATCCCCGGCGTAGAGGTAAGGTACCCCAGAGACCTCCAGACAATGGACTACGATGCCCTCCTGCTCTCGGTGCAGGACAAAAAACTGGCCGACAGCATCAAGGCAGACCTGCAGAAGCTGGGCATAGACGAAGCAAAAATCCGCTGGGATGGCCCGCACTACTTGCAGAAAGACTTCTACGAAGACTATTATTTCCCCAAAATCTCGGAAAGGAAGTAACCCGTTGAGTTATAGATTCACCATAGTAATAGCAGTCTACAACACCGGCCCCTACCTGAACGAGACAGTGGAAAGCCTCATCAGTCAGGACATAGGCTTCAAAGACCATGTTCAGGTCATTCTTGTAGACGATGGCTCCACCGACATCTCCGACACCCTCTGCGATATCTGGGCAGACAAATATCCCCATAACATCAAAGTCATCCATCAGCCCAACGCCGGAGTATCTGCCGCCCGCAACGCGGCCCTGCCCCATATCGAGGGGGAGATAGTGAACTTCCTGGACAGCGATGACAAGCTCTCGCAGAACACACTTACCCTGGTAGATGAATTCTTCCAGGCGCATGCCAAGGAAACGGATATAGTCTCCATCCCCATGCACTTCTTCGAGGGAGCAACGGGGGAGCATATCCTGAACTACAAATATGCCCAAGGCACCAGAGTGATAGACCTGGAAAAAGAGCCGGACTGCATCCAGCTCTCCCTCAGTTCCTCCTTCGTGCTGTGGGAGAGGGCAAGGGATAAGGTGAGTTTCGATACCAGCTTGAAATACGGTGAAGATGCCAAAGAAGCACTGAAAATACTCATGGGCAAGAAAATTTTGGGGGTTATCTCCGAAGCCAAATACCACTACCGCAAGCGCAAGCGGGGTGGCAGTGCCCTGCAGCAGAGTACTGCTCAAGAGGCATGGTACTTCCCGCAGTTGGAGCATCTCTGTGCCTACAGTCTGGAACAACATCATGATGAAGCCGGCAGGATTCCCAAGTTTGTCCAGTTCAGTGTCATGTATGTGCTCCAATGGAATTTCAGGCTGTCGCGTAAGACCGTTGAAGCAACTTTGGGCAAGGACAGGGCAGACAGATTCATCGAAGATATGTTTGCCATGCTCCCCAAGATAGATGATGACATTATCATCGGACAGAAAAATATATGGGCTTCACACAAAGCTATGCTGTTAAAGAAGAAGCATGGAATTGAATCCAAGCTGATTACGGATGGAGAAGACATAGCCATTTCCTGCGGCGGTCTGGAGCTGGGACATTTCTCCGACTGCGCTGCCAAGTGGGAATTCATGCGCCTTGAGGGAGACACCCTTATCCTTGAAGGGTACACAGGCTTCGTGGGGCTGTCCGAAAAGGATTTGGAGGATATAGATAACTATCTGCTTATTAACGGCAATGATTGGCTGAAATGCGAGAAGGATATCTCAGCCCCGGACAGGGTGGACAACGCCGAGGCCTTGGGTGAGGACATCTTCCCCTCCATCACCTTCGGCAGCAGGATTGACACCAGCAAGTATGATAGCATGGAGATAAAGCTCTACAGCTTTTACAAGGGCCTGAAGATAGAGCGCAAGAAAATCAATCACGGCTTATTCTTCCCCATCGTGGATGTATTCCCTCATGCCTACACCCGCCTGGGTCCTTTCCTGGCGCAGACGGAAGGGAATGTGCTGAAACTGCGGAGGGCGTCAGCCTGGGACTTCACCCGGCAGGAAATCAAGCTCTGGCAGGACTTCCGCGCTTCAGGACGTCCCCATGCAGGGAAAGCCATCCTCTACAGGAGTGCCTACCATCTGGCCAAGCGAATCCTGCCCAAGGATATCTGGCTGGTGTCAGACCGCATCAACAAGGCAGATGACAACGGCGAAGCCTTCTTCCGTTATCTCAGTGAAACGAGCAAACACCCGCATAGCTTTTTCGTGCTGCGTAAGGACAGCCCTGACTATAAGCGGGTGCAGGAATATGGCAAGTTGATACCCTACCACTCCCGCAGGCACAAGCTCCTGCAACTGGTGGCAGACAAGATCATTTCCTCGGCAGGAGATGATTTCGTCATGAACCCCTTCGGCGGAGACAGGGCTTTTTACTGGGATATCCTCAAGAAGAAAAGGCTTATCTTCCTTCAGCATGGCATAACTAAGGATGATATTTCCTCGTGGCTTGGCAAGCCACATAGGAACCTTGGGATGTTCGTAACATCCACTAGGCCAGAGTATGAATCTGTGCTCAAGGGTAAATACTATGGCTATGGCAAAGATGTGGTGAAGCTCACAGGGATGCCAAGATATGATTATCTGGAAAATAAGCCGGAGAAGATCATCACCATCATGCCGACCTGGAGAAATTCTCTGGGTCTGGGGCATGATACGGAGACGGGGAACCGACTATACGGCGAAGGTTTTGAGAAAAGCAGTTTTTTTCAGTTTTACAATAGCTTGCTGAATGATGAAATGCTCTTGGCGAAGGCAAAGGAAAAGGGCTATACCATAAAATTCCTGCCCCATCCCAATATCATGCCTATGCTAGGTAAATTCCAAAAGTCAGCGGGAGTAATCTTCTGCTCACCGGACACAAGATATCGGGACATCTTTGCAGAGAGCAGCCTGATAGTCACTGATTACTCTTCCGTAGCTTTTGATTTTGCCTATCTGAAAAAGCCTGTTATTTACGCTCAGTTTGACAGGAAGGAATTTTTCCAAGGTCATACTTATAGTGAGGGATATTTTGATTACGAGTCTATGGGATTGGGAGAAGTGGAGGAGAATCTGCCTGATACGGTGCAAAGGATATGCGAATACATGGAAGGTGACTGCCGGATAAAAGAAAAATATTTGCAGAGAGGAAGCAAATTCTTTGCTTATCATGATAGAAATAATTCTGAGCGAGTTTTTGATTCCTTATGCAGTACAGAGTAGGAATACGAGGCATAATAAAGTGTAAAGAAAGAGGGATAAAACAATGAATATAGGTATGTTAATAGCAGGAGGAACAGGCAAACGCATGGGGCAAGAAATCCCCAAGCAATTCATAAACGTACTTGATAAGCCAGTTATTATTTACACTTTGCAAATATTCCAGAACCATAAGGATATTGATGAGATAGCAGTAGTATGTCTTGATGGCTGGCAGCATATACTAGAGGTATATGCCAAGCA
The DNA here is from genome assembly GCA_017635515.1 of Selenomonas sp. Taxonomy (GTDB): domain Bacteria; phylum Bacillota; class Negativicutes; order Selenomonadales; family Selenomonadaceae; genus Selenomonas_B. The sequence goes on along the minus strand of JAGBLH010000281.1, from coordinate 2,610 downwards.
GTTTGATATTACAAAATTAAAATATATCATATCTGGTGGAGATAATGGTCAAGCTTCTATAAGAAATGGCATCTTTGAACTAGAAAAGCATCACGCTAAAAATGATCTTGTCATCATACATGATGCTATTCGGCCTATGCTTTCAGAAGAAATATTGTCAAATTGCATTGAAGTGGCTAAAGAAAAGGGCAACGCAACTACAGTCATACCTTGTGCCGAGGCTATGTTGGTGACAGAAGATGCCTTGGCGTCAAAGGAGGTATATGACAGGGCAAGGCTGAAGAGGACACAGACGCCTCAAGCCTTTCATTTAGGTGAGATATGCGATTTACATCGTGAGGCTTTGACAAAAGGAATCACCAATTCTGTAGCATCTTGTACATTGATGATAGAACTGGGACGGAAAGTTTTTTTCTGTGATGGCTCCGAGAAAAATGTCAAGCTGACCACCGTAGAGGATATTGATATCTTTAAGTCTTTGCTTCAAGAAAAACGTTCTGATTGGATAAAGTAAGGAGACAATCGAGATGTGGATGCAAAATCAGCTGTATAGACAGGATGTGGAAACTTGTCTTGAATACGCTCGGGGATTGGAAGAACTTCGAGGACTTAGCATCATGATTGTGGGGGCAAGTGGTGCTCTGGGGAGTTTCCTGGTAGACGCACTTTTCCAGTCAAATAAGCTGTATGGTTTAGATATTAAGGTGCAGGCAGTGGGGCGCAGTATGAAGCGCTTGAGAAACAGTTTTGCATATTTGGAAAAAGATGGGGCATTTGAGCTTATCGAGCATGATGTCATGAATCCATTTTCTGATAGCAGGGATTGTGACATCATAGTGCATTTGGCCAGCAACGCTTATCCGAAAGCGATTTATGAAGATCCTGTAGGAACCATACGTGCCAATACGGAGGGTGCCTATAATCTTTTGGATTTCCTGCACAGGAGTAATGGCAAGCGCATGGTTTATGTCTCCACAGGGGAAATTTATGGTCAGGCAACGGAAGGAATAGATGAGTTCAAGGAAGATTATATGGGGAATGTGGATTTGCTGTCTCCTCGCTCCTGCTATCCTTTAAGTAAGAGGTGCGCAGAGAATCTTTGTATTTCCTACGGTCAGCAATTTGGATTGGAAACGGTCATAGCAAGGCCGTGTCATACCTATGGCCCCGTATTCACAGCGAAGGATAACCGTGCCAATGTACAGTTTATATCTTCTGCAGCCAGGGGCGAAGATATAGTGATGAAAAGCAGGGGAACTCAGGTAAGGTCTTATTCTTATGTGGCAGATACTATCTCTGGCCTACTTACAGTTATGGCACTAGGAAAAAATGGAGAGGCTTACAATCTAGCCAATGCAAAGGGAATCACATCAATAGCTGGGTTAGCAGAAACTGCCGCCAGTGTAGGCGGGGTTAGAGTGGAATATCAGCTCAAAGGAAATGACCAGCCCAGTCCGTTCAATCGGGCGGTGCTTAGCGGTGAGAAATTGCAGAACCTTGGCTGGCGTCCGGCTTTCAGTTTAGAGGAAGGTGTCAGTCATTCGATAGATATCTTGAAATGGAAATTGGAATTGTAAGAATTAGTGTGAGTTTAACGTCTGCAGGCAGGAGGGAATGATATCGTGCAAGAGTATGAATACAAGTTTTCGGTAATCATGCCGGTTTACAATACAGAGCTATATTTGGAAGAAGCTATAGAGAGTGTTATTTTTCAAAGTATTGGCTACAGGGATAATATACAGCTTATCCTGATAGATGACGGTTCCACAGATGGCTCTGGAATTATTTGTGATGAGTATGCAAGGCGTTATCCTCATAATGTGTTTGTTATTCATCAATCCAATAGCGGTGTTTCAGCAGCAAGAAACAAGGGAATTGAATTGATAAAGGGCGAGTATGTGGCCTTTGTGGACAGTGATGATAAGATTTCTTATAATGCCATGGAAGCTGTATGTGAATTCTTTGATAATCACAACAGAGAAATTGATTTTATTAGCATACCGTTTGAATTTTTTGATGGTGATAAGGGAGAACATATTCTTAATTATAAATTCAAAACTGGGTCTCGTGTCATTGATTTAAGGAAAGAATATACTTGTATTCAATGTGGAATAGGTGGGGTTTTTGTAAAAAGTGAAATTTTGCAAGGGCGTAGATTTAATACAGAATTACCTATTTCTGAAGATGCTGACCTTATCATGAGAATTTTGATGGAAAATCCTAGATATGGTGTAGTTACTAATGTGAAATATTTTTATCGTAGGCGTACTGAAGGTGAAATATCTCTTTCTTCGGATTTGCAAATGAAGGAACATTACTATTTGCCTAATTTGAAGAATTTCCTGTATCCGATTATAAACTATTCAATAAAGAAATTTAATTATATTCCACGGTTTGTACAATTTACAGTTATGTATTATGTGCAATGGATGTACAGTATTGATCTTGAAGTAGTAAAAAATTTTTTGAATGATGAAGAAATTAAAGAATATCTTTCTCTTTTATATGGCTTATTGAAGTACATTGATGATGAGATTATATTGGGGCAGAGAAGTATTCAGATTGAAGAAAAGGCTGTTCTTATAGCAAAAAAAAATGATACTGAAGTTG
>JAGBLH010000280.1 GCA_017635515.1 Selenomonas sp. | reverse complement strand
CCTGCGTCGTTGACAAATCCTCGACGCAGGGACGGTCAAGACCCGTGAAGATGGGCTGAGTGAATTAATCAACACGCCCTAGTCCTCTCATCAAAGCTGGCGCTCTCAGCGCGTGGTCGATCGGCAGATGGGAGGTGATAATCATGGATGCGATGACAATCAATTTGTTGTTGATACTCCTGATTATTATTGTTGTAAAGAAATAACCGCCCCTAGCCTCACAAGCAGAGCGGTTAATCCTTATATTAACTTATCAGTTTGAGGGCTGACCGTTTACCAGTAGCCCGCCTCCTGTTCGCAGCAGGAGGCTTTTCTTATGGCTATTATACCATGTAAGCTGCTAGTTTTCAATCAATTTAGAATCTGAAGTCCCGCTTTTCCGAGTTCTTGATGGCCTCGATATGCTCGGCGGCTGTCTTCCTGACCTGCTCGCGGGAAATTTTCTTGAGTTCTGCTTCAATCAGCTGGAAGCCCTTCTCCCGTGTTTCTTCCCCTGCGTAGTCCACCAGGTACTCAGTCAGGGTCATCAGGGCATTGGGGTGGCAGCAGTTTAGGATCTGGCCGCTTTTGCACAGGGACATGAAGCGGTCGCCGGTGCGGCCCTCCCGGTAGCAGGCGGTGCAGAAGGAGGGGATGTGGCCCATGTCCATGAGCCAGGAGATGACTTCCTCCAGAGTGCGCTGGTCGGAGACGTCGAACTGCTCTGTGTCGTGGGGGCGGTGCTCCTCGCTGTAGCCTCCTACGGAGGTGCGGCTGGCGCCGCTGATCTGGGAGATGCCAACCTGCAGCATCTTCCCCCGCACTTCCTCCGACTCTCTGGTGGAGATAATCATGCCCGTGTAGGGCACCGCCAGGCGGATGATGGCTGCCAGCTTGGTGAAAAGCTCGTCGGAGAGGGAATTGTCAAAGGCCCCTGGGTCTATATCGTCGGCGTGCTTCACTCTGGGCACGCTGATGGTGTGAGGGCCGACCCCGTGGACGGCTTCCAGATGTTCGGCGTGCATGAGCAGGCCTGCCAGTTCGTACTTGTAGCTGTCCAGCCCAAAGAGCACTCCCAGGCCCACATCGTCAATGCCGCCCTCCATGGCTCTGTCCATGGCTTCCGTGTGATAAGCATAGTCATGCTTCGGCCCGGCGGGGTGCAGCTCCTCATAGTGTTCCTTGTGGTAAGTTTCCTGAAAGAGGATATAGGTGCCGATGCCGGCCTCTTTCAGCTTGCGGTAGTTTTCCACGGTGGTAGCTGCGATATTCACATTCACCCGCCGGATATCCCCGTTCTTGTGGTGGACGGAGTAGATGGTCTTGATGCTCTCCAGGATGTACTCGATGGGATTGTTCACCGGGTCTTCCCCCGCCTCGATGGCCAGCCGCTTGTGGCCCATATCCTGCAGGGCGATGACCTCGGCCCGTATTTCCTCCTGGGTCAGCTTCTTGCGGGGGATATTCTTGTTCTGCCTGTGGTAGGGGCAGTAGGCGCAGCCGTTGACGCAGTAGTTGGAAAGGTAAAGGGGAGCAAAGAGCACGATGCGGTTGCCGTAGAAGGCCTGCTTGATTTCCTCGGCAATCTCATACATGCGGCTTACCCGCGAAGGTTCCTCACAGGCCAAAAGCACCGAAGCCTCCCGATGGGAAAGCCCGCGGCAATGGCAGCCGGTGCCTTCCTTCACAGGCCGCGCCTTTTCCAGTATCTCATCAATCAGGGCATAGTTCTCCTTATTGGCTTCCGCATATTCCAGCGTAGCAAGTATTTCCTCATGGTTTATGAATTCATCTGCTTTCAGCGATTTAGGATTATAGCTGCTCATACTGTTATCCCCTTTTATTCAGGCAGTGAAACCTTATCAAGTATACCTAAGAGTGCCGCGATAGCCACCCCATAGTTCGTCATGGGCACTCCCTGCTCCTTGGCTGCTTTCACTCTTGAAAGCATATACTTTCTATTAAACATACACCCTCCGCAGTGAATAATCAAATCGTAGGTTGAGAGGTCTGCGGGGAAATCTTTGCCGCCTACTACTTCTATGGAGATTTCTTCTCCCAGTTTCTTCCTGAGCAGCCGGGGCAGTTTCACCCTGCCTATATCCTCATGGAGGGGCTGATGGGTGCAGGCTTCGGCAATGAGGATTCTGGCCGTGTGGTCGAGGGTAGATAGTTTCTGGGCTGAGGCTACGAAGAAGGGGAGGTCGCCTTTGAGGCCTGCGAAGAGCACGGAGAAGGAAGTCAGCCGGCTTTCTTTCGGGCAAAGTTCTTCCACCTGCTTGAAGGCCTGGGAGTCGGTGATGATTAAAGCTGGCGGCTCCTTCAGGGCGGCGAGCATGGCCTTCATTTTGCTGGTCTTGCAGCAGTTCACCAGGCAGCCCTTGTCCAGCAGGTGGCGGATGGTCTGCACCTGGGGCAGGATGAGCCGGCCCTTGGGGGCCTCGATATCCTGGGGCATGACCAGCAGCACCTGGTCCCCGGCCTTGGTCAGGCTCCCGGTGATGTCTTCCAGGTCGTAGTTCTCCGGGCGCAGCCGGTTGATCTGCTCGATCAGCTCACCGAGGCCCTGCCTGCCCTGGGCGCTGACCAGGACGGGCTTCAGTCCCGTGAGCTTCTGCCAGCTCTTGGCCTGCCAGGTGAGGGGGGCGTCAAGGTCGGTCTTGCTCAGGACGAGGATGACAGGGGTGCTGCGCCGCCGGAAGATTTTCAGCCAGCGCATTTCCGGCGTGTCCTCGCCGGGCTTTTCCGTGGCGCTGACTACCAGCAGGGCCATATCTGCCTCGCTGGCGGCTGCCTTGGTCTTGTCCAGCCGCAGGGCACCCAGTTCTCCCTCGTCCTCGAAGCCTGCGGTGTCGATGAGCAGGCACGGCCCGATTCCTCTCAGTTCCACGGCCTTCTTCACCGGGTCAGTGGTCGTCCCCGGCACCTCCGACACCACTGCCAGTTCCTGTCCCGTGAGGGCATTGAGCAAAGAAGATTTCCCGCTGTTCACTCGGCCAAAGATGCCGATGTGCAGACGGTTGCCTTTCGGTGTTTCTACCATAATATCACCTGCTATCAGTGCAAAAGTTTGTCAGATAAACAATGTTTTGGTACAATGGTTTTAAGCTACAAAACGGTAGGCGGTTAGGGCGTGTTGATTAAATGAGCTTGGCCCAGATTTGCGGGGATTGGCTGTCCATTGCAAGGCGACAAACCGGAGGCATAGCGGTGCTATGTCGAGGATTTGTCAACGCAGCAGGGACAGTCAAGAGCCGTGAAGATGGG
>JAGBLH010000279.1 GCA_017635515.1 Selenomonas sp. | reverse complement strand
GTTTTGAATGGAGATGCAATGGCAAAAAATAATTTGGCATATTTATATGAAAAAGGGTATGGCGTACAGAAATCTTCTGCTAAAGCTTTTGGATTATATAAAGCGGCTGCGGCTGAGGGGATACAAGAGGCACAGGCAGGTTTGGAAAGATTGACTAAAAAGAATAGTGAAAAGAAAAGAGGTGGCTGTTTCATTACTTCTGCTGTTTGCAGAAGCTTCAATAAGTCTGATGATTGCTATGAACTTACAATGTTTCGCAAATTCCGCGATGGTTGGCTTCTTAATCAGGCCGATGGAGAATTGCTGGTTAAGGAATACTATATTGTCGCTCCGTTGATTGTGGAACATATTAACCTTAATTCAAATTCCGATGAGATATACAATGGAATTTGGATACATTACCTCCGTCCTTGTTTGAAATATATTGAGTTAGGAGAAAATTTACGTTGCAAAGAAAAGTATATTGCTATGGTAAATAGCTTGCGAGAAAAATTCCTGTAAAATAAAGGGCATATGGAACGGATGCCTTTTTGAATATTTAAAGTATATTGAGCGAGGATATAATGCCTGTTGCAGATATATATGGATATGGCTCAGGGGTTGCGGAGGTATCTCCTATGAATGGATTATCAAGTGTACTTATGAATGAGGAAAGCAGGAATCAAGCGCAAAAGTTTGTTAAGAGTAATTTTGAGGCTGCATTTGATGAAGAAGGGGGGGATAATTAAAAAATAAAATCTAATAATTGGAGTAATCTTGATTTGAAAAATAGAATGAAAGGGGTGGCTTTAAAATCTGTTGATGAAAATGCTTTTTCTCATTGTGATGATTTGGAAATAGTGTTACCTGATGAATTACCAGTGATAAAGAAAAAGACTTTTTATGAATTTAAAATGCTATATTCCGTTAAGTTACCAGGTAAACTGGAAGTAATATGTGAGGAGGCATTTGCAGGATGTGTTAACTTGCCTAGTATAGATATACCTAGAACTATTAGAAAAATTGAGAAAACGCATTTGCGAATAGCGGTATAAAAACATTATGCGTTAGTAAGGAGAAAGAAGACTATATTAGAAGTTCGTTGCTTGAAATTGGTTTATCGAAAGATACAAGAATAGTTACAATATGATAAGGGTGAAGTTGCCAAATGAAGTTGCAGTTATACAAAGATAAAGTACAGTACACATACAATGAAATAGAGCATCTGCAGAATATATGCAAGTCTCTTCAAATGCTACATGCTGCTCAAAAAACAAAAGATATTTTAACCCGCCTGGAATCCGCCCCTTTCCACCTCCTAATAGTAGGTGAATTCTCCCGTGGTAAAAGCACCTTCGTCAACGCCCTCTTGGGCCGCAAAATCCTTCCTGCCAGCAAGAACCCCACCACGGCTATCATTAGCAAAATAGTCTACGGAGAGAAGCCGGACTACCATATCTGCTATCGTGAAGAATCGGAGCCGCGGCATCTTTCCGAGTCGGAATTCATCAAGTTGACTGCGCCCAAGGAACCAGATGAGGGCGATGCAGCTTCTATGCAGGAGTATATTCGTGCCCAGGAGGAACTGGACAAGATTGACTTTGCACAGATTACCTATCCTTTGCCCTTCTGTCAGAATGGCGTGGAGGTGGTGGACACGCCGGGCACCAATGATCTGAATACGGTGCGGCTTGATATCACCTATGGCTATCTCGCCCAGGCGGATGCGGTGGTGTTGCTTCTTTCGGCTACACAGCCGCTTTCGGCGTCTGAGGCAGAGTTCCTGCGGGAGCGTATCTTGGGGAATCAGATACAGGATATCTTCTTTGTCATTAGCCGCAAGGATGAACTGGATACACAGGAGCAGGAGCAGAGTGTGATTGACTTCATCAGTGAGAACCTGCGTAAGATATTGCCCAAGGAAGTCAGTCTCAAGAACCGCATTTTTCTGGTGGCTAGTCGTGGTGCCTTGATTTATCATATAAATGAGCAGGGCGGCAAACTGACCATGAAGCAGGAGATGGAACTGCCGGATGATTTGTCCGAGACTGGGTTCCCTGCCTTTGAAGAGGCGCTGGGGCATTTCCTGGCGGAGGAAAAGGGCATGGTGCGCCTGCGGAAGCACAGGCGGGAGGCGCTGGCCATTATCCGTACTGTGCAGGGTGACTTATCCCGCAATATTGCTATCGCAGCCCATTCTGCTGATGAAATCAAGGGGAAGGCTGCTGATATGCAGGGGCGGTTCCGACAGGCGAAAGAGCGGGCTGAGAAAATAGTGTCGGCTATGCGTGTATCCCTTGATAGTGAAGCTTCGAAGATTGAACTCAAATGCCATCAGGCTGGTGCGGATATTATCTCTGCCGCACGGGGGGCAGTGGAGACTCTGGAGCGAGATATGTCTGCTTCTGTTATGCAACAGATCATACAGCAGGCTGCCACGACTAAGAAAAAGCAGTTTATGGATGGTATGCTGAAAGATTGGCAGACGGTATTTGGACTGGAGACTAGGGAGGCACGGAAGAAGCTAACCACTATATGGCAGGATATTGAGGTGGCTTACCAGAGCAACTTCAACCTGCCAGCCGTGATTGAGGAGGAAAAGAACCTTGCCATTGACGGGGCAGGGAAGGCTTTTGCTGATGAAGCCTTTGATGTAGCGGATGTTTTTTTCAGAGATATGGTTTCTTCTCGCAAGAGCGTTGGGGATAGAATCGCCAGTGGTGTCTTGGGGACGCTGGCTTCGACAGCTGGCGTGGTCTCCAAACTCTGGGGCTTGTTTTCAGGTGGGCAGCAGGATGACTGGCGGGGCAGGATACGCAGCCAGGTGGCATCTACCTACAGCAATGAAGGTGAGCATTTTGCCAAGGCATTTACCCAGCAGTACCTGGCTAGGGTGGAGGAACTCTGCCGTCAGGTACAGGAAAGCGTGGATGTGCGCATAGGCGAGATGGAAGCACAACTACAGAATATCATCAAGGAAAAGGAAGCCAGGGAGCAGGAAGCCCAGGCACGTCAGGCCATGCTGAAGGAGAAGCAGGCAGAACTTCGGGCGCTGGCTCGGGAATTGGAGAGCCAGGCGTATTGAGCAGGGAAGGAGCAGGTAAATGGAATTACAGGATGAGAAGCAGGAAATCGTCCGCATCTTGAATGAATTGGCTGGCAATAGCGGCCTGAGAAAACATGAGCGGATTTTCCAAGGGCTGCTGGATCTGCAGAGGGATATGGCAGGGGACTTCTACACCGTAGTGGTGCTGGGAGAGTTCAAGCGTGGCAAGAGCACACTGGTCAATGCCCTATTAGGCACAAGCCTCTTGCCCATGAATGTGTTGCCGGAGACAGCCACCATCAATGCCATCATGTACGAGGAAAAGCCTCGGCTGTGCGTGGTGCAGCGGGATGGCACGCAGGTGCAGGGGGAGGTTTCCAGAGGTTTTTTGCAGCAGTATTCTGCCCGGGAGGCAGGAAACGAGGCGGAGAAGGTCAGCTATATCAAGATTGGCTATCCCTGTGAAATGCTGAAAGACAAGGTGGTGCTGGTTGATACGCCGGGTGTGTCCGACCTCAATGAACAGCGCTCCGAAGTGACCTACCGCTTCCTGCCCAAGGCCAATGCGGTGCTTTTTGTGCTGGATGCCAATTCGCCGCTTAAAAAGACGGAGAAGGAATTCATTGAAGAAAAACTTTTGCCCTTGGGCATCAACAATATCCTCTTCATACTCAACAAATATGATGCAGTGGACGAAGAGGAAGAGGAAGACTTCCTGCCTACGGTGAGAAATCGCTTGTTCCATGCTTTCCAAATGGACGAGGAAGAGGCAATGCTGCGCGATATTTCCCTTGTCCCCTTCTCTGCCAAATGGGCTTTGGAAGGACTGGAAAAGGGCAATGAGAAGATGGTGCGCTTGTCAGGCCTGCCGCAATTGAAGGAAAAGCTGGCCTCCATGCTCACGGCCAGTCAGGTGGAGAAAGAGAAGGTGGCGGGATACCGCCATCGTCTGGGCTGGCTTCTTTCCTCGTTGGAGCGGGAAATGGAAAGGGAATATGCCCTCGGCTCCTCAGGTGTAGAGGAATTGGAGCAGGCCTCAGCGGTGCTGCGGAAGACCATGGAAGACAAGGTGGGACAGAAGGAAAAAGTTGGCGAGTATGTCAAGGCTGCCAAAATGCAGATGTTTGCCATGGCTGACAAATCTTTGAGTTATTTTCACAGCAAATTGAAAGAGAATATCTTTGAGTTGGTGGATCAGTATCATAGCCAGGATTTCAAGCGTTTTGTGGAGCAGACTATTCCCCGGCAGGTACAGAAGGAGGTGGAGGGCTGGCTGACCCGCTATGCCTCCCATCTTGATAAGCTGCTGGGGGTCATGGAGCAGGAAGTGGCTCAGGGATTCAGCCGTCACTTTGAACACCAGGTGAAACTGCAGGCTAGGAAAGAGAGCCTTTTGCGGTGTGAAAAGCTGGGCCTCAGGCTGGAGGCGGCGGACATCTCCCAAACCGCCAATCAGGCGGGCATACTTACGGCATTGGGGATGGTTTTCACATCCTTGGTCATAACCCCTGTAATAACCCCGTTCTTCACCATGTGGGGCAGGACGAAACTGATGGACAGTTTGTTGGGCAAGAAACTGGAAGAAGCCAAGGCGGAGCTGCGGCCTCAGCTGGAAGGGGAACTGGTGCGGGCCATGCTGGCCTTGACAGAGCAGGTTCACAAGTATATCGATCAGAGGGCAGACGCCATCAGGAAAAACGCCGAAAGTGCCTATGAGGTACTGGTGGAGGACATGGCCAAGGGGATAGAAAAGCAGCTGGCGGAGAAAAACAAAGAGGGCGAGGCTGTACGGCAGGAAATGGCAGCCTTGTCTGAAGAAATGAATATGGTGCGCATGTATAGGGAGAATTTGCAGGCAGAGGGGGAGATGTCATGAGTATTTTTGAATGTTTTGATGCGTCTTATGGAGCAGGATTTTATGAATCCATACCGGATGGTATTGGTGGTACTAATATCCTGCATGACGGACTGGTGGCAGCTCATGCAGGGGCAGACGGTTTGCTGGATTCGCTGGGTGAGTCGCTGGCAGTGCCCAATGTGGAGGGCGGCACGGACATATTTAAGGATGGCAAGCTGATATCCCACTCGCTGCCCAATATCTTCGGCGGCACTGATACCTATCAGGGCACGGAGCTGGTTTCATCTACCATAGAGAATGTTATGGGCGGTGTGGATATCTTTGATGGGGATATGGCTATGCAGGGGTTCACTGCGCCAAACGTTTTTGGTGGTGAGGATTTCCTTTCCCTTGGAAATGCAGTGGAACTGATGAGTTTTGATGACCCATTGGCACACTCGGCAGAGTTCTGCCTGGATCCACTGGAGTTCTAGGCCGGGGGTAGACTGATGTTTTTTCATGCACTTGCTGTTGTCATAGCTTTAGTTGGTATAGTGGTTCTGGCCATCATGGGCGAACCTGGTGCATTACGTCAGCTGATATTCTTTCTGATTTGTATTGCAGTAGCTGTAGTCATGGTTGTAGGCATGCTTTGTTTGCTGGTCGGATGAGTCAGCTGGAGCAAGGCATATCTGTCCAAGGTGCTCTAAGAAAAACCTTCTATTTGAATAACCGCGCCCGAAGCGTTGCTGCTCCGGGCGTTTTTTCATTGGGGGCGTTGTTGACATACGGCACGGGTTTGCTAGAATTGAAGTAAAGAAGCGGTTTCGGCCTGGAACGGTAGGAAGAAGGATGAAGCAGAATTTGAGAGGCGCGGAGTGAAGGATTTCTAGCAGTACGGCATTGCTTTTTGGGACAAGGAATGCCATATTGGGAGAGGGCAACAATGGGCTTAGAACTCCGCAGCAGCCAGCCAGAACAAATGAACTTGTTGGAGGGGTAAGGCATGGAGAACGGTTTTATTACCAAGATACACATAAATCACGTACGCAATATCAAGGATACAGACATAGAACTATCTTCCGACGAGGCCAAGCATCTGATTTTGACCGGACCGAACGGCAGTGGTAAGACCAGCCTGTTGGCAGCGTTAAGACTATACCTTACCTATGTCATGGAACATGACGCAAAGCTATTGGAACTGGGCAGTGACCCTATAAGGAATCAGTTTGATAGTGCGTATTTTGATAATGTGGCGACAAACACTGATGTCAATGATATGTTAGAGCCTCCCACAAATGAAGAAATACAGAATCGGGCTGCTAATGCATCAGGAGTAAGAGCAGAGCTCAGTAACATGGATTCCTGTTTTGACAAATATCAAAAAGGGCAATTCATCGTGGCTTACTATCAAGCTGAGAGGGAGTACGCCGTCCAAAATAAGGATGAAGTCAAGAAAATGACATTGCAGGATACCTACTCTGTGCGGGAGTCCCCTGGCCATGATTTTGTGGAGTATCTGAAGAACCTGATACTGCAAGAGAATATGTATAGGTTCAATCCTTCCAAGAAGAATACCGCACAGGCAGACAGCTTGCAGCAGAGGATTACGCTCATCACTCAAGCCTTACGAAACATATACGCTAATGAATCACTTGAACTAGATTTCGATGTTGACGGGATGAGCCTACGCATCAAGGAGCCTGACAAGGAGGCTTATGCCTTCGACGAACTGGCCAGCGGATACGCGGCTGTGCTTTACATCGTACTTGATCTGATGATGCGGATGGAAAAGAAGATTACCAATGCCTACGACCTGCCGGGGATAGTCATGGTAGATGAGGTGGATGCCCATCTTCATCTCTCCATGCAGCGGAATGTCTTGAAGAACCTGACCGAACTGTTCCCCAATATCCAATTCATCGTCACCACCCATTCGCCATTTGTGCTTAACTCCGTAGATGGTGCCGTCATTTACGACTTAGGCAGCAACCTCAGGTTAGATGGCAAGGATGGCCTCGCCAACCTGCCCTATTCTGGCATTGTGGAAGGATATTTCGGTGCTGATGAACTATCGGCCCAGCTGAAGGCAAAATTCGAACGCTACAAGGTCCTGGCTCAAAAGGAAGACCTGACAGATGACGACTATGTAGAACTTGGCGACCTGGAGACCACGCTGGATTCCATCCCCGATTTTCTAGCTACAGGAATCATGGCGAACTATAGACAGATAAAGTTGGAGCTATGGGCAAGGGAAGAGGGGAAAGCATAATGATAAAATGCGAACGAACTTACCCAGCCCCAGAATCATTGGCGAAACGCCAAGCTTACAATGAAGCAGATGTCATCAGCCGTCTAAAGGCAATCTTCTATGACAAATGCTACATTTGCGGTCTGAAAGGGCTTCAAGATGGTGTGGTGGAGCACCTTGTTTCCCACAAAGGAAACGATGACCTGAAATACGATTGGAATAATCTGTTCTGGTCTTGCCACCACTGCAACCAGTGGAAGAACAAGAGGGGGTTCGAAACAGACGTACTGGATTGTTGTCATCAAAATCCCGAACAGCATATCATGTGCATATATGACCCCAGAGGCAACCGAGTGATTGTAAAACCACGGGACACAGAACAATCATCTGTCATAACGGCTCGTCTTATAGCCAATGTATTCAATGAACCCAATACAGGCATCAGAATCAATGCAAGCAGCCAGAGGATGCAGGACTTACGGCGTGAGTGGAACGTATTTCTCAAACTGCTGGCTGACTATCGAAAAGAAAAATCCGCCCACAGGAAAAGACTGATTCGAGCCAGATTGAGCAGAACATCTGCTTTTGCAGCTTTCAAGCGTGACTATATCCGAGAACATCAGAGCGAGTATAAAGAGTTTCTCGAATTTGTAAGCTGAAAAATTTATCGGGGGATAGACGAATGTAAAAAGAAACTATAGAGAAATGCCTGGAGAACTATGGCTGTTGTCTGATGCCATCAACATCGAATGACCATTTGCTGAATAAGAAATACCGCCCGAAGCGTGCTGCTTCGGGCGGTTTTAGCTTTGAGGGCGTTGTTGACATACGGCAGGGTTCTGCTAGAATTGAAGCAAAGAAGCGGTTTCGGCCTGGAACGGGGGGAGAAGGATGAAGCAGCAATATGTGATGCCTGTGGGGGTGGATGACTTCCGGCAGGTGCGGGAGCAGTATTACTATGTGGACAAAACGGATTTCATCAGGCGGCTGATCGACGGCCACGCCAAGGCCACGCTGATCACCCGGCCACGGCGTTTTGGCAAGACTCTGGCCATGAGCATGCTATACTACTTCTTTTCCAACAAGGATGCAGAAGCTAATCGAGTACTGTTCGAGGGCAGCAAGATAGAGCAAGCCGGGGAGCGGTATATGGCAGAGCAGGGCTCGCGGCCGGTGGTGTTCCTGAGCCTCAAGGATATCAAGGAGGATACTCTGGAGGGTATGCTGGCTTCCTTTGGCGAGGCTATGAAAAATGTCTATTATGATTTCAGATTCTTACTGGAAGGCACAACGCTGATTTCTGCCGAGAAAGAGATTTTTGAAGCGGTGCTCGCTGGCAAGGCCTCACGCAATGACCTGCAGTATTCCCTCAAGAACCTGACGGTCTATCTGGAAAGGTACTATGGCAGGCAGGTGCTGGTGCTGATAGACGAGTACGATGCGCCCATCCAGTATGCCTGGGATTACGGCTATTATGACGAGGCCATCGTCTTCGTGAGGAACTACCTCAGCTCCGTGCTGAAGACCAACCCGGCGCTGGACTTTGCGGTGCTGACGGGGGTGCTGAGGATTGCCAAGGAGAGCATCTTCAGCTCCTTGAACAATCTCAAGGTGGCCAGCGTGGCCGGGGGCGGCTTTGAGGAGGCCATGGGGTTCACCCATGAGGAAGTACAGCAGATGGCTGAGGATTTTCATGTGCCGGAGAAGTACGAGGAAATCAAGCTCTGGTATGACGGGTATAATTTTTCCGGGCAGGCCATCTTCAACCCTTGGTCGGTGATAAGCTATTTGGATAATGCCTGCCGTCCTGCCGCCTATTGGGTGAATACTTCCGGCAACGCCATCTTGCGGCATATGCTACAACATGCTACTGCTGCTCAAAGCAAGAGTTTGGTGGAACTGCTGCGGGGGAAAAAAATTTCTGCCGGCCTGGATGAAGGCGTTATTTATGATGAAATCTATCAAAACAGCGATGCTCTGTACTCCATGCTGCTGACCACCGGTTATCTTACCATGGTGGATTATCCTGATCCCTATGCGGATGAGGAAGGAGCTACCATGAGGATTCCCAATCGTGAAATCCGCACCCTGTTCAAGAAAGAGGTCATGCGCCATCTGGCCAATCTGGAAGGAGACTCGGAACTGCTGCGCAATCTTCTCCATGGTTTGCTGGGCGGCAATGCCGCTGATTTCGAGGAGGCACTGTCCAAATTCCTGCGCCTGCTGGCCAGCTTCTACGATACGGCGGCCAGGGAAAGCTTTTACCACGGCCTGGTGCTGGGCCTTTTGGCCATTCTCATGCCCCGCTTCGAGGTAGTATCGAACCGCGAGAGTGGCTACGGCAGATTTGATGTAGCCATCTTTCCTAATAAAGGCCAGACCGCAGGCGCCCTGCTGGAGTTCAAGGTGGCAGAGAGTGAAGCAGAGATGCCAGAGCGGGCCAAAGAAGCCTTGGCGCAGATAGAGGCCAATCAATATGCGGCAGAATTTGAGAGGCGTGGGGTGAAGGATTTCTGGCAGTACGGCATTGCCTTTTGGGGCAAGAAATGCCATATCGAGGCCAGGAGAAATTGAATTTCCGCAAGAAAAAGGCACCTGTCCGAAGCGTTGCAGCTTCTGGCGGGTGCCTTGTTTTATCTTGCCAAATCGGCGAATATGTCCTTGACGGGAATGATGAGGTCATCGTAGAGGCTGATTTTGATGGCTTCCTTGAGTCGCTCCTGCTCCATTTCCTCCTCGTCCAGTCCTTCCCATTCTTCCTCGGTGTAGTTGTGATAGACTTCCTGCAGTTCGTATTTGCCGTCTTTCAGCAGGTAGACCATGATGTTTTCCGATTTTGGCTCGATTGTCCAATATTCTTTGACACCGTACTTTTCGTAGGTGTCTTTTTTTATGCCTATATCCCGCTTGGCGGTGGTGGGGGAGAGGATTTCCACCACGAAGTCCGGGGCACCTTCGATATGGTTCAGCTTGATTTTGCTCCTGTCACAGACGATAAGCAGGTCGGGGATGTAGAAAGTTCTGTCTTCAAATACTACTTTGGCTTCGGCATAGACCTTGCATTTCTTCCCGTGCAGGTAATTGGCTATGTGCCTGTAAATATTTCGCTGAATGTCCAGATGCGGCATGCTGGCGGCGGCAAGCATATATACCTTGCCGTGCTCCATTTCATACTTCCTGTTTTCGTATTCTTTTAGCTGTTCCATGATCGTCCCTCCGTTCTTCGTGTTGCTATGCTTTGTTTTCATTATACAATGCAGGTGGGGATTTTGCCAGTGTGCCCACCGATTGATATTGGCAGATTGAAGGGTAGCGGCAATCCTTTTCGGAGCATTGCTTCGGGGGGGCATGTGAGGCGTTGTTGACATACGGCATGGTTCTGCTAGAATTGAAGCAAAGAAGCAGTTTCGGCCTGGAATGGGGGGAGAAGGATGAAGCAGCAGTATGTGATGCCTGTGGGGGTGGATGACTTCCGGCAGGTGCGGGCGCAGTATTACTATGTGGATATCCCGACTACGCCGAGGGAGAGACCCGCTCTACCATGAGGATTCCCAACAGGGAAATCAGCTACCTTTTCAAGGGGGAGGTCATGGCACATCTGGAGAGTGTCACTCCAGATAATACACTATTGTATCAACTGCTGGACGGCCTGCTCACGGGCAATGCCGAGGATTTTGCCGAGGCGTTGTCAAATTACCTGCGCCTGCTGGCCAGCTTCTACGATACGGCGGCCAGGGAAAGCTTTCACCAGGGCGTAAGCGACTCACACGATGCTAAAGCATCGGTTCGCTGCTTATATCACGGTCTGGTGCTGGGCCTTTTGGCCACTCTCATGCCACGCTTTGAGGTGGTGTCAAACCGCGAAAGCGGCTACGGCAGGTTTGATGTAGCCATTTTCCCCGGCAAAGGCCAGACCGCAGGTGCCTTGCTGGAGTTCAAGGTGGCAGAGACTGAAGCAGAGATGCCAGAGCGGGCCAAAGAAGCCTTGGCGCAGATAGAGGCCAATCAATATGCAGCAGAATTTGAGAGGCGTGGGGTTAAGGATTTCTGGCAGTACGGCATTGCCTTTTGGGGCAAGAAATGCCATATTGAGACCGGAGAAAACTGAATTTCAGCAAGAAAAAGCACCTGTCCGAAGTTGCGGTTTCGGGGCGGGTGCTTTGTTTTGTTCTGACTAAAAGCAGGAGGCTGGGAGAGGGGCGGCGAAAATAGGAAGTAGTGGACAGATGCCGGAGCTTGAACGGCAGATGGACTGAGCTTTTATGAGGAGGGCTGTAGGAAATGAATAGTAAGGTAGTATGCAAATATTTTCTGATGCTGCTCATGACTATGCTGCTGGCATTGCCAGCTGGCGTGGCCGGGGCGGCAAATGTTGACTGGAGCGAAGGCAGGATTACCGTGCAGGGGATGGGGGTGGCGCCTCCCTATGCAGTGAATTATGTCCAGGCCCGCTTGCTGGCCCGCCGGGCAGCGGTGCTTGATGGCTACCGCCAGCTGGATGAGGCTGTGCGGGGGGTGAATGTAGATGCTGAGACCACGGTGGAGAATATGATGGTCACCAGCGATGTGGTCCGCACGCATGTCGAGGCCGTAATCAAGGGCGCAAGAGTGGTGGCAGAGGCAGAGATATCTGGTGGCGGCTATCAGGTAACCTTGGAAATGCCCATGTTTGGTGTGTCCAATTCTGTGGCGCAGGCCGTGCTGGAGCGGCCTGCGGTCAAGGAGCCTTTCCCGCAGCCGGTGGCTTCTGTGCCCCCTGCTGCGCCGTCTGTGAATG
>JAGBLH010000278.1 GCA_017635515.1 Selenomonas sp. | reverse complement strand
TGTTCACGGCCAAACCTTTGAGGGCCCGCTTCACAGGCACCTTGTCGTCAGCCTTCTCACGAGCTTCTATCACAACGGTTTCCTCACAGTTGCGGAAGCAGAAGATAAGGAGTCCCAAACCGACCAAAGCCCAAAGACTCATCACCTCTACCCAGGCCATCTGGCTGTCACCGAAGACCTTCACCAAAGGCAAGGTTGCAGATACGGAGAGGATGCGTCCCCAGGGAGACAGGCACATGCGGGTGATGGAAAGCATGTCGCGCTCCTTGGAGAGGCGGGTCATCATGGCAGACAGGCTGCCGTAGGGAAGGTTCAAGGCCGTATAGCAGAAAGTAGTGCAGAAATTATATGTTACGAAGATATATGCAAATTGCAGAGCCGAAGTCGTCTGCGGCACTGTGTAGATAAGGACGATGGACACAGCGAAGGGAATGCTCATCCAAAGAATCCAGGGACGGGATTTCCCCCACTTGGAATGGGTCTTTTCCACTACGAACCCCATGATAACATCAGAGAAGCCATCAAAGCAGCGCGACAGCAGCATGACCAGACCCACAATGGCAGGATCTATGCCTGCATAATCCGTGTAGAAGAAAGTCAGAATACCCATGGCACCCCAGACCACATTCTGGGCTGTATCGCCTAAGCCGTATGCAATCCTGGTCTTCCAAGAAAGCTGTCCAGCAGTTTCAGTGTTACTCATTGCCAGTCCCCCTGTTCAACTTTACCATAAATCAATTTACTTTGTGATGTTTTGGCGCCTTTTGTACATCTATTGATTATATTATATCTATATTCTCACTATTGGGTCTATAAAAACTTGTTAAGTTAAACAGCCACGATCAGGAAAAAACCGCCGTAAATTACCCTTAAACCGACAAGTATGAGATAAAATAATAAACTTTTGCGGTGATACTATAAAATCTTGCTATGCAAACCAAAAAATTGCGCGCAAAGCACAGTTTGCACGCAATAACATATATATGATACGCCTTCCAGACCTCAGCCATGGATAATATCTGTATACTCAGGATAATCCCGCAGCCTGTCCACAGGGGCAAAGCCTACGGCTCCGGCAAAAGTTCCTCGCTCCCAGTCTGGACGGGTAGACCAGAACATATCTGTAAAGTCATTGCCGTCACTGGCAATAACCTGATATTCATGAAGCTCCGGCACAAAAGTGCCATACTCCCCCACCTGAGCAGAAAAATCCGTAACGATGCGCAGGTACTGGGCCGGAGGCAGCGGAGCAAGATCCACATAATTAGTGCCGCTTTTCAGCGTCAGCTCCAGGCGTCCCTTCACCGAAGCCTTGTCGTCAGAGACCTCCACCACAGCTTTCATCCCAGCCTGCAGCGGCAGGGTAGCCCTGTATCTCAGCTGGCGGAACTGCCAATATTTCTTCTCCGTCTTGAAGGCCGGATCATATACCACCGGGTGCCGCCACTCTGTAGTATGGCTGCCCACAGTAAGTATGTGGCGGAAATCCAGCCACAGCGCCAATTCCTGGGCCTTAGGACCGGCGGATTCCGGTTGCCCCTGGATCTTGCTGTTTTCCGCTTCTGTCAGCCCCTGCCGATATAGACGCACCTGACTGATATTGGCGGGCAAATGAGTGAAATACTTAGGCCTGTTTATTTCCGGCAGCACATGTCCGATGTAAGAGTAGCCCACAAAGATGGGCTGGTCTTCCCACTGACGCAGTTCTGCTTCCTCGGGAACACCTACAATATGGGCCACCTTTTCCCCGTCACAGTAAGAATCGCCGCCCCGCTGCTTGTCAAAGGCCATAGTGTACTGGGCCCACTTGCCCACCTTAGCCATGCCACCCTGCCACTGATACTCGGTGATGTCGTGACAGGTGCCCCACTTGAGCCCCCCGGCCCGGTCCACCACCATGCGCATGAGGTAGTTAGCCCCCCAGCCCACAGACTTGCCCCGCACCAGCAGGGGGCTGTGCCCCATTTCCTGGGGCTGAGCCAGACGATTGAGCCTGGCCCAAACCATGCCCGTAAACCCCTGAGGGAAAATCAAATCAGGACTAGGAGGAATCTCCAGGTAATCCCCATAGCTTTCCAGGCAGACCTCCATCCTTCCCTCCCTCTGCATGACCTTTGGAGAACCGTGCAAAAGGACTGTGTGACCATGTCCGGACTTATCCATGACCCGAGGGATAATGCGGATACCGCCCTCCACCTGAATCTGCCGCGGCAACTGGTCAGCGATGCTCACCTGATATTCGCCCCCTTGGGCAAACTGATGGCAGAAGGAGAGCCGGCGCTTTTCATGTGCCCGGAAGAAGCTGCTCTGAGACTCCACCATGCGCTGGTTGATGTAGAGTGGCACAGAGGTGAAAATCTCGTGATCGAGATTGTTTACCGCTTCGATGGAAGCGAAAAGGCAGTCCGCATGTTTCCCCTCACCCAAGGAAAGATCCATGTGGGCAAAAGCCAGTTCCGTGGGTTCAAAGACCAACAGCTTCAGGCTTTCTCCCCCAACCTCGATCTTATGCTCTCCTGGAGACTTTGCCTGGTAGAAAGCCGTCACCCGGCAGTTTTCCCCCGGCTCCAGCAGGATGATACGGCTGACTGCCCGCTCCCCAAAGAGGTTCAGAAGCTTGATCCTGCCATTATCCTTCAGCTCAAGCACAGCCTCGGCCATGACGCGGCCCGTATTTTCCGCCTGAGCCTGAATTTCCACCAGGCCCTTGTTATCCAGGCGGCGCAGCTTTATGTCAGAAAAGCTCACCTGTGGCTCTTCATGCACTAGATGGACAGCATCCACCAGTTTGTCCGGCCCCTCTGCTGAAAAGCCATAAAGCTTATAATCAAGAGCCTCCCCGTCAATATCCAGTATACCATAGTTATTCTTGCCCATGGCCGTAACTTCCGGGAAATCGCTCAAGAGACGGGCATCTGCCGTGCCCTTATCACAGCCAGCTTCAGGATCCTGCAGGCTGCCCTGAGTAACATAAACAGTGCGGGCCCCCACCTCAGGATCGATTGATACAGCTTTTATATAGTAATGGAGATGTCCTCCCAGTACCAGGTCTACCCGGCACCGCTCAGCTAATGATACGATATGACGGTTGTTATATTCATCAGTGTACGGATGGTGCAGCACCAGCACCCTCCATTTAGCCTGTTGGGCATTCCTGCTCATCAGATCTTCTTCCAGCCAAGCCAGGGTCTCTTCCAGACGCTGCCGCATATCACCATCCAGCTTCCGGCCAGAATTCTCTGCATTCATCTCGAAAAGCCCCCAGGGATTGCTGTCAGCCATAACGATATGGGCGCAGCCATAATCCATAGAAAAGCTGTGGCCATCAGGGGATGTATTGAGGTGCCTGGCCTGAGGATCCGTGAAGTACTTCAAGAAATACGGCCCGTCATCGTGGTTGCCTGTGACGTAAAACACCGGTACCCGCTCCAGCACCTCGGGTATTCGCTGGAACCAGTTGGCACCATACTGCTCATGCTGATAGCCAGTGCCGAAGGAAATATCCCCCCCATGGAGGATAAAATCCGGCTGCTGATGCTGAACCATGCTGGCAAAAAGCCGGTCAGCGTGCAGCAAGTGGGTATCCGACACCGTAACCAAATGAAGCTTGTCCGGTTTTTCAGCCAACGTGCGGAAACCTGCCTGCCGGCAGACTTTCCCCGCAGCAGACTGAACCTTGTAGCTGTAATCCGTTTCCGGAACAAGTCCCTCCAGCCGTGCTGTATAAATAAAGTATCCCTTTTCCCCCGGCTCTCTCTCTGAAACAGCCTGCACTGATTTTTCTTTCCCCTCCCTGCCGTAGAGGATTTCCATATCCTGCTCCTGCGCCATTTCCCAGGCCACCGTCATGGCTTGAGGCGCAGGGCTCAGCAGATAGGGACCGTTTATTATCATATCATTAGTTTCCATAACTGATTACCCTTCTGTAAAATTGTATTTTATAACCTCCTGACAGATTGACGGAGTAATAAAATCGTAAATCAGGACGCCGCGGGGTG
>JAGBLH010000277.1 GCA_017635515.1 Selenomonas sp. | reverse complement strand
GGGGGCGACGGCCTGCAGCTGTTCCCTGCTCATTTCAAAGCAATTTCAATCCACGCCCCCTACACAGGGGGCGACGAGAAGAACGCAAGCATCCGCAACATGGATGACATTTCAATCCACGCCCCCTACACAGGGGGCGACGGCCTGCAGCTGTTCCCTGCTCATTTCAAAGCAATTTCAATCCACGCCCCCTACACAGGGGGCGACCGCCTAGCAGAGAAATCCTTATTTCCCAACGGTTCTCGACTTACTTTTCGCGAACCTCTTTGCCAGGACAAAAATATATACAGCAGCCCGCATAAACCGGCTACCATAAAACATGTTTGATACATCTTCGCCCTACATAATCAACACCCCCTCTGCTTGATATCCAGGCTTTGCACCAAAGTGTTCTGCCTTCTCCTGATACTTGTTACCAAGGTTGTAAAAACGCAAACTATCCTTGTTTGTATCAATTATTTCCAACAGTTGATGCTGCATCAACTTATATTGAGCCTCATCCAATACACATTCAAAAACAGAATTCTGTACTCTTTGCCCATACTTGACGCAGCACTTAGCTACGTTACGTAGCCTTTTCTTGCCGCCTTCTGTTTCCGTATTCACATCATAAGTTACCAGTACCAGCATTTCCTACCTCACTTCCACAAAAACGCCGGATATTCCTCCAAATCTCCCCTAAGTGTTCTGGCCAGCAGTAATGCCTGCACATAGGGAACCAGTCCCCATGAAATCTTCTCTTCTAAAAATGGATGTAGCATAGTGTCGCGTTTCCTCTCCTGCCACTCCTGCAAGAATCTTTTCTTGCCAGTTTCATTAAGTAGGGTAACACCATTTTCCTTCTCATCAAAGTCCGCTGGCTTCACCACGCGGTTATTGATAAGTGTCAGAACAAATCGATCAGCATACACAGCCCGTAACTCCTCCATCAGATCCAGCGCTAGTGAAAATCTTCCCGGACGATCACAATGAAGAAATCCTACATAAGCATCCAAACCCACACCTTCCAATGCCGATGCACAATCATGCGCCAATAAGGTATAAGCAAAGGACAACATGGCATTCACTCGTCCAATAGGCGGTCTCTTGCTACGACTAGCGAATTTAAACTGATCCTTATTTTGCAAAATCAGACCATCGAAGACAGAGAAATATGCACTTGCCGCATTTCCCTCTATACCACGCAATATCTCTGCACTCTTTACTTGCCTAACTTCCCTTACTGCAGACTTCAACTCATTGCTCACTGCCTGTATCTTGTCTACATCCACATTGAGCGGGTGATCTCTCTTAGCTCGCTCCAGAACAGTTCGTGCATTGAAAATCTTCCCGGCAATAAAATTTCTGGCCAGCAAGCAGCTCGCTTCTTCATCTTCAGATATGCGGTATTGCTTCTTTCTCAGCAACACATTGCCTGGATTCTCGCCACAAACCCTAGCTAAGAATCTACCATGTGGAGACAAAAAGCACATGCCTATTCCACGCTTGGCACATTCCCCTAGCAAGAACGGGCTGGCACCTTTGTAGCCAAAATAGAGGATATTTTCCAATGTGAGCAAAGGAATCCTTCCTAGAACATCTTCTTCCCGCTTCACCACGACATTTTCATTTTCCAAAGCCAAATAAGTGTCTTCCGTCAAAATAAACAGCGTATTCAAAAGCCGCCTCATACTACATATCCTCCACACAGGCTTCATAATATGATTCAACCGACCGCTTCTTGGATAACTTTGGCAGACAAAGTTCTTTCAATGAACATGAAGTGCATTTCTTGCTCGATTTCGCCTTAGGCGTATATCCACGCTCATAGTAACCATGCATTTCCTCGAAAATATCTCGAACATCATGCCTCATCTGTTCTGTGAAAGAAATCTTCTCTCTCCTATGGATTTCATCATAAAAAAGATGCCCCTCAGAAATATCACAACAAAGCATCTCTTCCAGGCACATGGCCTGAGCACAAAGCTGCAAAGCATCTGATTCATCCATTTTAGGTTTGCCGCGTTTATACTCTACAGGGCAGGGCTGCCACAAGCCCTCACGTCCCAGCAGCACTGCCCCATATTCCCCCTGTGTGAATTCCACTACATCACACTGTCCTGTCACCCCCATACTAGGAGAAAACACTCGCATCCCTCGACAAATCAGCAAATCTCTCCTTTTCTCAGTAAATTTCTCATCATGACAACGCTCATGAACGATTTTACCCTCTACAGTCCGAAGATTTTCCTGCCACTGCCACTCTACATGAATTAGAGCCCACTGACGACGGCAGAAGACGAAATGCTGTATTCCGGAAATCATCAGGTAATCTTCTTCATTGTATCTTCTCATATCATCTCCGTACAGGTAACACCAGTCGGCATAGACTCTTTGTCGATGCTAATCTCATAATCTCCATAAGAGCGTGCCGGTTTATCAATATCACGTCTGTGTATATGCACTTTCTCAAAGAGCTGATATGCAGGGGCATTACCAAGCTCACTCTCATGCTTGAATACAATAAGTTTTCGCACAGCCATATTACCACGAGCTGCCGAATGATCCATCTCAAACATATTGATTATAGCTTTCCACAACAAAGACAAATCATCTTCACTAAAACCTGTAGTTTTCCTAGCCAGATTAGCAGATATATATCCTTCTACACGGTAAAGAGCATACGGAACAACAAACTTACGCCCCAACATGGTATTCTTACCGCTCTCCAGTTCTCCCTCCGTAGCTACAGTAAGGCGTGAAATGCTGATTTCTTGTGGCATAATAGGATCAATGCTACGTGCAAATCCGAACTGCACAGGTCCGCGCACTTGACCGCAGTTTAATTTCGCATTGACAAATGTTGTCATAACAGCACCAAAAGTTCTGATATCAAAGAAATTCTGACACATGAAATCTCGTATCTTGACATCAACATCTGGGTCTTTCTTTTTAATATCCTTAATCTCAGATTCCTTAATCCCTAAATAATCATACGCTTCTTTATTATTCCTTTCTAACGGAACACGTTCTTTTACATAAATACGATACCCCGCCTTACCATCACAGGCAGCTTCCACATAATTGCGAATTTTCCTCTTCAGACATACGTCCGTCACCAATCCATGCCCAGTTTCCTGATCTATACGCGGCATATTACCTGCATCTGGATCACCGTTAGGGTTTCCATTTTCGACCTCAAATACCACAACGAAGTCATACCGATTTTTTATAACCTCAGCCATTGTCATTCTCCTCCTTTTTTGCATACCTAGCCTGTGTTTGGTGATAATAGCCTAAAATGAACATCCCCTGTTCTTCCAATGGCAACATTTTAGGTATTTCTCCAGCTGTCAGTTTATCCATCAAGGAAGTCAGCTGCTTTTCAAAACGTATTTTTTTCCAATCTTCTAATTTACGAAGATGATGGCCTGCTAATTTCTGCAATATTGGGAAAATCCGTGCTGGCGTTGCACAAGCAGAGTCAAAGTATCTATCCTTTATAGTTGTGTTTATACCATTATTAGCTTCTGATTGGATATGCTCCCAAACAGCAAATATACGTCCCAAAACATAAGCAACATCATTTTCGTTCTCATTTAATGCCACAGTTATCCCCCTCTTTCTGTATCGGCGGCATAAATACGCCTTAATTATCGCACAACGTTCATAAGTTACTTTGTAATGCGGAGGACTTGCCTCAGAATCATCCTGTTCAGCCCGAATACGCAAAATAACATATTGAAAAAGTGATGCTGGATAATTTCCTCCCATCAATATTGATTTTAGTACGGCTCCTGACAATAATGGCGATGCCGATTTATCCTTAGACTTAGGCGACACAGTAGCCAACAGCATCAACCATAAAGGAATATGTTTTTTCTTCCTATATGCCGGACATATGATTTGCAAGTCTTCCATATGCCTCATTATATTTTTCAATATTTTGCCAAAATTTGAGACAAAAAAGAATCTAACTGACAATCTCGCAGCATTAGGAGACAAACCAAGAATATAAAACCTGTTATCGTAATCTATTGACAACCCTTTATAGTCTATAGGTTTATCCTGTTTTACAGATGAAAAAATGTAGTCTAAAGTTTCTTCATCCATAATATCATCATCTTGGAAACCGAAGCCTCCAAAACAGTCCTGATAAATTTCATTATTCTTTTCCGCCCAATAAACAACCGTTGTATCTCCGAAAACCTTAACATGACGACTATCTGCTAGTAAGGTGTTCAATGCTGTAGCATAGGCAAAAGCTGCATATTCTGATACAGGTGCATTCATCCCCTGCCCATTATTATGGCCATATGATTCATATGCCGGCGCATTGAACGAAACCAACGATGCACCAGATGATTGGGCATTTCGCACACCTTTAATCGAGGGATGCAAACGTGCTATAGGACCTATCTCACCTGTCACCAAGCATTGCCTTTTGTCAGATTCAGCTTGTGCTTCACAATATTTTTTCCATGCCTGTTTAATTCCCTCATCGTTATTTGCCAATTCATCTCCAAGCATAAATGTTAAATTACCTGCCTGCATGATTTCTTCTAATTCATCATTCAATGCCGTACAGGAAGATATTTTGTCTGGCTCCCAATTAGAAAAAAAGTTCTTAATTGCAACAGCCATATCGGACGAACAATTTGACAATACTTCTTGGTGTAATTTAGATGAAGCCTGGAAGCACTTCTCACTACGTTCTTGCTTTCCTTTATTATCCACCCCCAATAAGTATCCGGAATTATCACATATAAACTGTGCCACTATCCCACTTGCTCTCTTTGACTGTTCTGGCACCAATAGTTCCTGCGGAACTAGCAACATCTTCTTGCCCCGCTTCTCTTCGTTACGCAAATCAAAAACCTGAATTATATTTCCATCCATGTCCAAGCGCAGAGCAAACGATACCTTGGCCAAACTCCACCCTTTCCTTGGTACTTTTCCTTCCTCCACCAAATTTTCATAGTGTCTAACCAAAGCCTCCAGCATTATTCATACACCTCCGGCTTTGTTATATCCAACACACCATTCTTCAACACGGCTCTAAAAAATAATGGTTTGATATCTTCAGGATTAGAGTAGTCCATGTCGTATAGCATAAACCCCAAATCTTTTTCCTGACCGGGGTAAGCTGTTTGTATATCCTTTGCCTCGTAGGGCCGAACCTCTGCCACAAATTCACGGCACCCCAGATAGGGCATATGATAACATTGCCCCTTTCTCAGGCGGCGCTGAAATATTTCATGAAACTTAGCCGTATTATCTGTTGCGTTAGCCTTATCTGTCATAACAAAATGTACATCAATAACATAATGCACATCTTTCAATACCATCGCTGCCCGCTGCTGGATATTTTCAGATGTAGCAAGACACAATTCTCCCCCCCCTTGATTCATAGTTTTCAGAACATTCGCAGCGGAAATCTTTGCTTTGACTTCATTACGTCGCACATTGTCAAACTTGATTGGATTAAGAACATAAATTCTGTCAATTTTAAACTGCATACCTGGGTGCCAAAAAACAGCCTCCAAGATTCCTCTTGCAGCCGAAGGAGTCATGCAGTCATAGCTAACTCTTTCCACTTTCATTTCCGGTCGTGAAAACAACGCATATTTTCCCCTCACATCAACACGGAATCCGAAACTCACTTACGTCACCCCCATATCATTTTTCATTTGTGTTTTATTGTAATCGATAATACGCCCCAATATCTCATCTGTCAATAGCAAAAATTTAAAAAATTTGGTATCATATATGTGTAATGTCATCGGCAAGGTCGATGTGGATTGAAATATTTGCGTTTTTATTGTATCGTGGCACAGCGGGGTGTGGAGAGTCTTCTCTACACCCCGCTTACCTTTATTTAGAGCATTATGCCCTGCCCGTCTTCAATCTCCTGCTTCAATCCCACAGATTCATCATATATATTCATGTGAACAAGTATAGCCACAGCTTCATCTAGCACATCTACCATACAGGCTGCCTCCATTTTCTCAAATGGGCTACTAACTTTGCCACAATAAACATTTACCATGTACTGCCCGGCCTCACGCATCAGTTTGCGCGACCTTATACCCGCACGTAGCTGACGTTCCATCTCCCTGCCTTCCTCATCGTAAGGGATAAACACCGGCCTGGCTGGAGTCTCAATCAACACAAAGCTTTTTGCCAGCTTGGCAAAAGGCATATTCTCCTTTCTAATCAACTCCATTATATTCTTTTTATCCAAACCACCCCCATCCAGTTTATGAAGAAATTCAAAATAACTGCTTATAGCTGTCGGAGCACCCAAATCCTCTCCATGGCTCTCAGCTACATATTCCGTGGCGCCACAGCAGGTCTTTATGTTCTGTTGCGCATTTCTTAAAGCCTTGTCCGCCCAAGTAAACACATACACCCAACTATCATCCCTATCATTACGCCCCTCCCGGTTGCAACGGCCTGCAGCCTGGACAATGCTGTCCAGACCTGCCAATTCTCTATACACACAAGGGAAATCTACATCTACACCAGCTTCTATCAAACTGGTAGATACTACCCTACACGATTTACCAGTTGCCAACGCTTCGCGAATTTTCTCCAACACGCTCCTGCGATGTCTGGGACAAAGATTGGTTGACAAATAAAATACGCCATCTTCAGACTGTAGTTCCTCATATAGCAATCTCGCTGCCTTTTTTCTATTGACAATGCACAGCACCTGATCTATCTTACGTAACCTTGAGGCTATATCCTCCACAGTCACCCTCGCGTCAAGCAACTGAATCCTATTTCGTCTAAAAAAATCATAGTTTTCAACCACATTATGACATATTTCCCTGATATCACGCTGATACTCCTTATAGAATATCTTATCCAAGGATGGCTGTGTAGCAGTACAAAGCACAGCCGTTACCCCATAATGCTTGGTTAACTCATTTATAGCTGCCACACAAGGTAGCAAATAATCAACAGGCAACATTTGTGCCTCATCGAATATAACAACGCTTTCTGCTATGTTATGCAATTTACGGCACCTAGATGTACGGTTCGCAAACAACGATTCAAAAAACTGGACATTAGTTGTCACAATCAAAGGAGCATCCCAATTTTCCGTAGCCAATTGCCACCACATCAAGTTGTCACTCTCAACAATTTCCTCTTCTCCTGCATTATCCTGACGATGATAGTCCGCATTGCAATGGTGCTCAATAACATTTTCATTCCCCAGTATATCTCTGAATACTTTTGCATTTTGCTCAATGATGCTTGTATAAGGAATCACATAAATAATACGTTTCTTTCCCATGCGCACCGCATGATGAAGCGCAAAGGCCAGTGAGGACACGGTTTTCCCGCCCCCTGTTGGTACAGTAAGGCTCCACAGTCCTTCATCAGCAACCAAATCACCATTACTTATGCACTCTTCCAATATCCTGCGACGGCGCTGATTGATTGGTTCCCCATATCGTTTTCCATTCTTGTCAAGATAATGTTTCGCTATATATTCATCCAATTTCCTTTTCAACGGTTCTATTGTGTCAAACCCACCTCTGGTCACCTTGTCCTCTTGCATAAAATCTTCCGTGTCAAGGAAATCCGCATCCACAAGGCAGGAGAAAAGCATACGGGTATAAAACTGTCCTGCGAATTTATCACGCCCTAAAGTGCCAATAAGCGAAGATTGCCCTCTATCCTCCCTTCCTTGAAACTCTTCTTGGTATGACCGATAATCAGGTATTTCTTTCCCCAGTCTCCGCTTCATGCGTCCGAAAAAGTTTCTGCTCTCAGCCGTATCGACTTTTGCATTCCCACCATCCATAAGTCCGCTATGATGCCCTGCCACACAAAACGCTGACGATACAGAAATCTGACACCTCTTTGCCATCAACTCTATAGCGCCTGCAGTAGAATGATCTACCTTCCTGCCGCCACCACGTTGTAAATATTCTTGAAATTCTGCCGAATACTTGCCTATATCATGGTATAGACCAACGAGTTCTCCTGCCTCTTGCTCTCCAAAAACCTCCGCAAACTTCCCCGCTCTCTCACTTACTCCCCGCAAATGAGCTATCAGCAGTTGCTCTCGGCCATCTTCTTGATTTTTATGAGCTATATATGCCATAAAAATATCTCCTCACAAAAAATATCCATATTAATTTCACAATATTACAATCATTATATTCACAAGAAGACTGCAGTCTCCTCGCAGCCTTAATAATATTCCTTACAATGCGCTATTTTCGAAATTATCATTGACATTTTTGTAAAACAACCTATTCTTTTTCTCCTCGCACCTTTCCCTCACATGTTTCAAGTCTCTGGATAGCCGCCCTCAAATGACGTTGATTCGCTTCGCTATAGAAACTGTCTTCCCTTATCTCAAAAGGAATGGAGCCAGTGCGCACGATAGCCTTAAGCAGCATGGTATAGACCGTAGAGAGTGTCAGCCCCATCTGCTCACACAGCACCTCTGCCTGTGCCTTCAGTTCTGAATCTATCTTCATAGTTACAGATACAGTTTTCATAGACACCACCATATTCTCATACCATAGCGTTGCATATTCACTGCACTTGTATTATTCAAGATGTTTTTACGAACTCCTCCACACTCCGCAACAAAAACCCCGTCATTTCCTCCATCATAAAATCTACAAAAATCCTGCTGTCCTCCTCATCCTGGCTTTTGGCCAGAGCCTCTATATACCCAGCCTTGTGCTCCTTCAGCAAGATGCTGGGCAATAACCCCCGCTCCATCTGCAGCATATTCATCAGCAGCCTGCAGGTGCGGCCATTGCCATCTACCCAGGGGTGAATGGACACCAGCCGGTAGTGGGCTTCAAAGGAAAAGGCGTACACAGAAGCCTCATCCTCATAGGTGCTGCGCCTTGCCTCATTCAGCCATGAGCAAAACTCCTCCAGTTTCCCCGGCACTTTCTGATAAGAAGGATATGTCTTGCCGCCACGTCCGGCGCTGACATTCACCAGCCGCAGATCTCCTGCCGAAGAATCAAAATCCCCCAGGGCAGTGGTATAGACGCTTCCGGTGTTCCTCATCACCAGCGCCGATAGTTTCTTCAGATAATCCACGGTAATCTCCGGCTTCTCAGTCACCTGCCTGGCAACAAAATCGTAAGCCCGCTTCAGGTCAAGATTCATCAGCTGCTCAGTCACCGTACGGCCACCGGGCACAATATCTTCGTCAAACATCAAGGTGTTCTCGACTTCCGTGACTGTAGATCCCTCGATGGCGGTGGAATGCGTGACCAGAGAATACAGGTACAGCTTCTGGAAGTCAAACTGCTCCCCTATGCCAAATGAATTGAATTTTTGCAAAGCCTGATTGAGATTGCTATATATATTTCTCATCCACAATCCCCTTCCTCTCAAACATCCAACAGACCTTGATGGCCTTCACCATCCATCACTCAACACAAAATCCGCCACATGCATGGTCTTTATCCCCTCATAATTTCCCCCTGCAAACTCATCTGTCCGCAGTACATACTTGGGATAATTGTCAGTTATTTCCAATAGCCGCTCATATTCACGCTGCTCCGTTTGGGCAGATTTTATCTCCTGGGTTACTTGCACATATAGCTTCTCCCCCTGGCGCCGGGCCACGAAATCTACCTCACCATTAGGGGTCTTGCCTATATTCACCGCATAGCCACGACGGCAA
This sequence comes from Selenomonas sp., assembly GCA_017635515.1. GTDB lineage: Bacteria > Bacillota > Negativicutes > Selenomonadales > Selenomonadaceae > Selenomonas_B. The sequence goes on along the minus strand of JAGBLH010000277.1, from coordinate 6,700 downwards.
AGCTCCAGATACACAACATTCTCTAGGCTGGCCGCCACCGAGTCCGGATTATAGCCCATCACGCTGTAGCGCAGGGCTGTGTCCGCCAGATAAAACTTTTCCTGGGTCTTCAGGATTTCCCTGCCCCGCAAGTCATAACGGGAACAACGGTGGAGAATGTATGCCTTCTCCAGCTTCTCCAAATAGCTGTACACCGTTTCATTATTCAGCGACCGCCGCTCTGACTTCAAATAATCGGCAATGGATTTCGCCGAGAAGGTATTGCCTACATTCTGGAAAGTATACTTCACCACCCGTTCCAGCTGATCAATCTTTCGCAGCTGATTGCGCCGTACAATATCGGAAAAAATTGTGGAGTTGTATATATCCCGCACAATGGTATAAACTTCGTCGTCACTATATGCCTGCAGATGTGTGGCAGGAAACCCTCCCAGCCGCACATAATCAGCAAACTCGGTGCGTATGTCCCTCAAATCCTGGAATTCCCTGCGAAAGGCCAGAAACTCTCCAAAGGACAGCGTATATACCCTGAAAGAAACATAGCGCCCCGTCAAATAGGTAGATATTTCTGATGACATCATGCGGGAATTGGAACCTGTCACGTATAGGTCCACCTCAAAATCCGCCAACAAGGAATTCACTACCCGCTCCCAGCCCTCTATTTCCTGCATTTCGTCCAAGAACAAATATGTTTTCCCTGTTTTCGCCAGCCGCCCTTTCAGTTCCAGATACATTTCTTTGGCCGTCATGTCTGCATATTCCATGGAATCAAAACGGCAGCTGACGATATTTTCCTCAGGAACACCCATCTTCCCCAGTTCTGCCATCAGCATCTTAAGTATCGTCGACTTGCCGGAACGACGAATACCCGTAAGAATCTTTACAAAAGGCGTATCAATATAGGGCTTGATTTTATCCATATATAAAGGTCTTGTTAACATAATAATCACCTCTCTCGCACTCTTTCTTCCATTATATCCGTAATATATACGAAAAAGCAAGAAGTTTTGCGGATATAACCGTAAAAACTCCTTGCTTCTGCCATATTCAATCCCTCACCAGCTCCACCGGTGACAGCACTGCCACTCCCTGGCTGTTCTTGAAGATGTCGGCCCTCACGCCGAACACATCCCTGATGAGGTCTACCGTTAGTATCTCATCCGGGCTGCCTTGTGCAAACAAGTTACCCTCCTTGATGACCACCAGTTCATCTGCATACTGCAGGGCGTGGTTGATATCGTGGAGCACCATGATGACAGTCATGCCGTATTCCCTGTTGATGGACTCGATGAGGTTCATGACCTCAAGCTGGTGAGCTATATCCAGATAGGTAGTAGGCTCGTCCAAAAGCAGGATTTCCGGCTTCTGGGCCAGGGCCATGGCTATCCAGGCCCGCTGACGCTCCCCGCCGGAGAGGGTCATGACCTGCCTGTCCTTGAAAGGCTCCAGCTTGGTCACGGAAAGAGCCCATTCCACCGCCTCCCGGTCTGCTGCAGCATCCTGACTGCCGCCGTGCCAGCTGCGGTAAGGGAATCTGCCATAGTTTACCAGCGTGCCTACGGTAGTATCGGGAGGGGCCTGCAGGCCCTGAGGCAGGATGGCCAGCTTCTGGGCCAGTTTCTGCCTGCCCATATTGCGTATGCCCTTGCCGTTCAGCTCTATAGTTCCCTCATAGGCGTGATTCAGACCGGAAATAGCCCGCAGGAAGGTGGACTTGCCTGCGCCGTTGGGGCCAATGATGGCAGTGCGCCTGCCCATGGTGAAATTCAGGGAGATATCCTTGAGGATGGCCTTGCCCTTGATTGACACTCCCAGATGATAGACCCGAAAGCCGTCAGGCCTTTTGCTTTGCTCCCTCATGATCACAGCTCCCTTCTCAGCAGGAACAGGAAGAACGGCGCTCCCAGCACTGCCATGATAATGCCCACAGGCAACTCCACAGGAGAAAAGGCTACCCTGGCAAAAGTATCGCTGAAGCTCACCATGCCCACCCCCAAAAGGGCCGTTCCCGGCAACAGGAAACGGTAGTCAGAGCCAATCATGAGCCGGGCCGCATGGGGCACGATGAGTCCCACAAAGCCCAGAAGCCCCACCACGGACACAGCGCTGGCCGCCAGCAGGGCCGCCACGGAAGTGAGGATCAGGCGGGTGAGCTCTACCCGGAGGCCCAGGCCTTTGGCCAGTTCATCTCCCAGCTGCAGGATATTGATATGCCTGGCCGAGGCAAAGGCCAGCAAAGCCCCGCCCAAAGTATAGGGCCAGAGCATGGCCACATGGGGCCAGCTGCGGGCAGAAAGCCCTCCTACCATCCAGATGAGAGCGCTGTGTACCCTGTCGCTGTAAAAGATCATCAGGGCAGAAATACCCGCCCCCAGGAAAGCCGACACCGCCACCCCTGCCAGGATGATGCGGATAGGCTGGATGCCGTTCTTCCAGGCCAAAAGGTAAATCAGCACCGCCGCCCCCATAGCTCCCACAAAAGCCGCCGGAGTGATGAGGAAGCCGTATCCCGGCAGGGCCAGCATCACTAAGATGCCCATCAGCCCTGCCCCTGAGGATATGCCGATGATATGCGGGTCAGCCAGGGGATTGCGCATCACGGCCTGCAGGATGGCGCCCGAAAGGGCCAGGTTGATGCCCACCAGTGCCGCCACCAGCGTGCGGGGCAGACGGATATTCATCAAAATCTGCTCATGGGTGCCGCTGCCTCCGGCAAAGAGGGTCTGCCAAACCTCCAGGGCCGGTATCTCCACGGAACCAAGGCTGATGCTGGTGAGCATCCCCAGCACAGCCAAAATAAAGAAGGCCGCCAATAAGACGACCTTTTTCAACATCATAAAGACGACCTCCAAGTAATATCAAAATTTGTCAGGGTAGACCAGCTTCGCCATCAGCTCCACCGCCTCCGGGTAATGTATGCCCGGACTCAGCAGGAAGAGATCCTGGGGCAGGTAGTAGACCTTGCCCTGGCGCACTGCCTCCACGGACTGCCAGGCGGGATTTTCCGCCATGGTGGCATCCATGCTGGCCTTGATTTCCTCCAGCTTGCCCATGCTGGTGACGAACAGCAGCTCCGGATTCTTCTCCACCATGGTTTCCAGACTGTAAGGAGCAGAGTCGGGATCCTTTTCCAGCGGGGTCATGTCCCCTGCCACATTCTCCCAGCCCAGCATCTCCGCAATGGAGCCGGCAATGCTGCCGGACAGCTGCACCGTGAGGCCCTGGTTGGTGCTGTGGATGATGGAGACCCGCCGCTTTTCCTGGGGAATCTTCTCCTTCACGGACTGGATTTTCTTATCCATGGAGGAGATAAGAGCCTCCCCCTTTTCCTTCTCTCCCGTCAGCTGGGCAAAGAGCGCCACCTCCCGCTTCACATCTGCATAGCTTTTCATGTCCACCACCAGGGTCTTGATGCCGCTGGTTTCCAGGGTGTCCACCAGCTTCTCATTCATGCCCTTGTTGATGATCACCAGATCAGGCTCGCAGGAAAGCACCTTTTCCACATCTATCTGGTAGACCTTGCCCACGCTGGCCTTGTCCTTGGCATAGTCCGGCATCTTGGTCCTGGAGTCCGGGCGGCCTACCACCTCCCCGCCTACCTCATGGAGAGGTTCCAAAAAGGAAGCTGAGGTCACCACGATGCGCTCCGGCTTTTTCTCCAAGGTTACCTCCCGGCCCAGGTCATCCTGCACCTTGGCAAAGACCTGACCCGAGGAACTGCCTGCCCCCTGCTCGCTCCCGCAGCCGGATAAAGCCAGGGCCAGGAGCAGGCAAAACAACACTGCTAAGAGTCTCTTTTTGATGCCCATTTCCCTTCCCCCTGTTCTGCACTCAGTGCCTGCGGGTGAGAATGGTGGACAGATAGTTCAGTTTCTCATCGCGGTGGGCCATGATATCGTCTATGACCTGCTCACCGTCCAAACCTGCCCGGCTCACCAGCACAGCATTCTTGGCCAGGCCGTGGGCAGAAAGCTGATGGGCTACGTCAGAGAAGTTCTTGTACACCTTCATCATCACCACATTGTCAGCTGCCGCCAGGGCATTCTGTATCTTGTCCGGGCTGGCCGTGGCAGGGATGATGGCCAGCACATCGTCCCCCTCCACGATGGGAGAACCAATCTGGCTAGCAATGGCGGCAAAGGCGGGAACGCCGGGAATGGTGATGATCTCTATGTCCTCATGCTCCAAGAGGCGATAAACATAAATATAGGTGCTGTAGAACATAGGGTCCCCCAGGGTCAGGAAGGCCACATTCTTGCCAGCGCGCAAAAGCTCCAGTATCTCAGCCTTGTTCTCCTCCCAGGCTTCGGTATTGTCTGCAAAGCCCTTCACCATGGGGAATACCTGATAGACGATCTCCACATCTTCCTTGAGATAGGGCTTGGCAATGGAGAGCGCCACGCTGCCGTCCTTCTTCTCCGTCTTGGGGGCAATCAGCACATCTACCTTCTTGATGGCGTTGATGGCCTTCACCGTCAAGAGTTCCGGGTCTCCGGGGCCCACGCCGATGCCGTAAAAAATTCCGCTCATGAAAATAACCTCCGTGCAAACGCCATTTATATCTATCTGCGGCGCTCATCATTTCATTCGTATATATATTGTATAGGTTAATTATAGACTTTTCAAACTACTGCTGTCAAACTTAAAAGGGGAGCTGACGCTCCCCTCGAAAATCTATGCCAGTGTGCTATCCGATTGATATTTACCATTAGCTTCGCACTGTATATGGACACACTATTTACCGCCTTCTCCTGCTTCTGGCAAAGAGGGGCGCATTGGGCCGGAGTATCCGGCAGCTGTTCAGCACCACTGCCAGGGTAGCGGTATTGTGGATAACTGCAGCCCACAAGGGATTGATGCGCCCCAGGGCTCCCAGCAGCATGGCCGAAGAATTCACCAGGATTGTAGCCATGAAGTTCTGATGCACCAGATCCATGGTGCGCCTGCCCAGCTGCAAAGCCTCCATCAGGCGGTTGGGGTCTTCGGAGTGGATGGTCACAGCCGAAGACTCGGCAGCGATATCCGTTTGCCGCCCGCCTAAGGAAACACCCACATCGGCAAAGGCCAGGGCAGGAGCGTCGTTGATGCCGTCTCCCACCATCATCACGGTGCCCCGCTGCTTCAGCTTGTTCACATAGGTGCTCTTGTCCTCCGGGAGGATTTCCGCATAGTAGGAATCGATGTCCATGGCATTGGCTACCTCAGCCGCCACCGCCTTGGAATCCCCGGTGAGCATGACAATCTCATCAATGCCACAGCGGCGCATGCGGTTCAGGGTCTTCTTCATGTTGGGCCGCACAGGGTCTTCGATGCCGATGACACCGATGAGTTCCTTGTTCCTGGCCACATACAGGAGATTCTTGCCCTTGAGCCCTGCATCCAGCTGCTCGCTGTCCTTGATGCCGTTCTCATTGAGGAATTTCAGGCTGCCCACCCGAATGGTGCCGCCCTTGTAGGCCTCAAAGTCCGGCACCTCTGCCAGCATGCCCCTGGCCACAATGGTTTCTGATTTCTTATGCTGAGGCACCTGCCAGGCCTGCTCCTGCACATACTTCTGGATGGCCACCGCCAGGGGATGGACGGAGTGCTGCTCGGCAGAAGCCGCCAGGAGCAGCACCTCCTTCTCCTCTACCCCCTGCCTGGTCTTGATGAAGGAGATCTGGGGAATGCCCACGGTGAGGGTGCCGGTCTTGTCCAGCACCACCGTGTCAGTCTCTGCCAGAGCCTCTATGTAGTTGCCCCCCTTCACCAGAATGCCCCGCTTGGCCGCAGCCGCAATGGCGGCAGAAATGGCCGTGGCTGTGGAGAGCTTCAGGCCGCAGGAAAAGTCGATGAAGAGCAGGTTCAGCACCCGCTGCCAGTCGCGGGTAGCCCCGTAGACAATGCCCGCCCCGATAAAGGAGATAGGCACCAGGAGATTTGCCATCTGGTCGGCAAAGTTCTGCACAGGAGCCTTGCGAGTCTGGGCCTCCTCCACCAGATGGACAATATGAGCCAGAGATGTATCGGAGCCCACCTTCTCCACCGCTATGACCAGCTCGCCTGCCTCTACTACGCTGCCTGCGTAGACAGGGGAGCCGGCATGCTTCATGGCAGGGTTGGACTCGCCGGTGATGGAAGCCTGGTTGACTGCCGCATCCCCAGAGATGACCCGTCCGTCGATGACGATTTTCTCCCCTGCATGGGCAGCGATGATGTCCCCGGCCTTCACCTGCTCGATGGGCACCTTGCGCTCCACCACATCTCCATCAGCTTCCCGGCCCTCCATCAGCCAGACATAGCGCTGGTCAAGGGAAAGGAGGCCTGAGATATGGGTGCGGGCCCGCTCGGCGGCGTAGCTGGTAAGCATCTCCGCCCCGTTGGACAGGGCCAGCAGGGTTAGGCTGGACTCAGGCTTGCCCGCCAGCACGGAGGCAATCACCGCCGTGGCTGTGAGGGTATCGGCATTGGGACGCCTATCCTCGATCATGCCCTGGATGCCCGTCTTGATGAAATTGCGGGCAATGCCCAGAACCAGGGCGGTACGCAGGATCTTCATGCCCGCATAGAGCTGGGGCGAGGTAGTCTGTATGAGCTTCATGCCTGCAAAGCTGGCCAGGGAAATCAGGGCATCCCGGCGGTACTCGGCCAGACGGTCTGCCTGGCTGACAGATTCTTCCTTCACCCGCACCAGGGTGCGCACAATGAGGGACTGCACCTG
>JAGBLH010000004.1 GCA_017635515.1 Selenomonas sp. | reverse complement strand
GGAAAAATGAGCGCGCCTTGCAGCGGGAGGGCTTGAAGTATGGCAAGGATTATCGCTTCACCATCACCTATCCCACTTCTCATGTCACTTATTATCCCGGAGCTGAGGTTTTTGCTTTGAAAGTGATTTTCCGCTTGTCAGATGGCAAGGTGCTGGGTGCCCAGGCCATCGGCGGCAGCGGCGTGGACAAGTGCATTGATGTGCTGGCAACAGTGATTCGCATGGGCGGCAGTATAGAGAATCTCATAGATCTGGAACTTTCCTATGCGCCGCCTTATGGCGCAGCCAAGGCACCGGCCAATATGGCAGGCTATTTTGCAGAGGACATAAGGGATGGCCTGACTGACCCCGTGTTGCCAGGAGAGGTTGAGAGCGAGTTGGCCAAGGGGGCCCAGGTCATAGACATGCGTTCCAGGGAAATGTATGAAGCAGGGCATATTCCGGGAGCCATCCATATCCCGGCAGAAAAACTGCGGGAGAAGGCTTCTGGGCTGGATAGGGATAAGACTTATATCCTGGCCTGCAAGACCGGTCTCAACGGTTATTTCATGGAGCGCATGCTGAGGCAGAAAGGTTATAAGGCCCGCGACCTTATGGGGGGCTGCAGCTACTATAGGACAGTGAAGGACTGGGAAGAGTAAGAAATGTTAATAACTTTTGGCAGGAAGATGGTATGATATGGGGAATAGTAAAAATAACAGAGTCAAGGTTTTTTGCCCATAGGGAGGAATTATGTCTAACAAGATTTATTTGAGCGAGGTCATGATGCCCAGCCAGACCAATCCCAGCGGCAATGTACATGGGGGCGAGCTGATGAAGATGATGGACTCCACTGCCTATGCAGCCGCCAGGAAATACTGCCGTGCCAACGTGGTGACGGCAAGGGTGGATGAGCTGGAGTTCCACACGCCCATCCTCATCGGCGACTTGGTGACCTGCACCGCTGAGGTCATCTATGTGGGGCACACCTCCATGGAAGTAGCGGTGAATGTGGAGGTAGAGGTGTTGGAAGCAGAGCAGGGCCCAAAGCATGCCCTGTCAGCCTACTTCACCATGGTGGCCCTGGACAGGAATGGCCGCCCCATGACTGTGCCGCCCCTGAATCTGGAAACTGAGGAGCAGAAAGTGGCCTTTGAGGCTGCCCGGCAGCGCCATGAGCTTTACCATGAGAGGAAAAAGCAGCGGGAGGAAGCCAGACGGCAGCAGAAGAATAGCGATTGAGAACGTATCATTGGAAAATGGCTCCCGGAATCATTGATCGGGAGCCATTTTCGTGTGCATAGGTGACTTTGGTCACATGCTTTTTCCTTGTTTTATTCTATAATTATGGTGAGAAACTTGCGGACAAATTGCCGGGGAGGGATGAGGCGGTGGAGAAGCATTCGCTGGGAAGGATCAAGGAGGCTTATGAAGGCGTAGGACGCTATGCCTGGGCCTATGACGGCATGATGGCCAACAGGAGCCTCTTGGGAAGGCTGGCCATGCGCTGCCTTTGGGGGATTTCCGAGAAGGATTATCCCCGGTTCCTCCGTCTGGCCTTTGGCGGGATACCCGCAGGCTTTGCGGGGCGGCTGCTGGAAGTGCCAGTGGGGACGGGGGTGCTGTCCCTGCCTGAGTACCAGAAGATTCCCAAGGCTTCCATCACCTGCCTTGACTACTCGGAAGTGATGCTCTCTGCTGCCAGGGAAAGGGCGGAGCAGCTGGGAATGCCCAATGTTTCCTTCTGCCAGGGGGATGTGGGACATCTGCCCTTTGCAGACAAGAGCTTTGACCTGGTGCTATCTGTGAACGGCTTCCATG
>JAGBLH010000276.1 GCA_017635515.1 Selenomonas sp. | reverse complement strand
GACATCACAGACATTCCTGACGATTACATACAGGAAAAGGTTATCATGTTGAACCTGCGTCCGAGGAAATGTCTAGATTATAAAACACCATATGAGGTTCATTTTTCAAAAGCGTTGCACTTGGCTTGACAATCCGTCGGAAAAAGGATAACGTGGAAATTATTTTTTGATTTCTTACAGCACTCTACAACTTTTTAGCCAAATAAAGAGCGCGTAACTGATCCTTACAGACTTTCAGAGTATAATATGTTCACCACAAACAAAACACTCGAGAGGAAGGTGTTACGCGATGAGCATATTATACAACAATAATTCGGTCATTGGTATATCTGTTTCCAGCTTTTTCGATATCTAAATTCTGAAAAAGCGTTACGGTATCTTTTTCTTCCATCGAAAAGAAATACTTGACCATCGATAAGAGCAACGTCTTACCAAACCGCCTTGGTCTTGTCAATAACAGGACTTTGGGAGATTTATCCAGCAAATCTTTTATAAACAAAGATTTGTCCACAAAATAGTAATTTTTCTTCCTTAACTCCGCAAAATCTTCAATGCAGATAGGCAATTATACATTCTGTTTCTTTCTCTTTGCTACTGAAGCAAATGGCACAAAATCATCTCCTTCCTTATTTTATCTTAGCGACAATACGAAAATCTACAGTTGTCCGTCTTTGACATATTTGAACTTATAAGCCATGCATAGGCTCTCGCTGTTCTAATCTCCGGCTCCCTAAAATGCCCGCCTGTATTCCATTCCAGAGTACAATTGATGCCCTGTTCCTTCAGCCATGCATAGCCATCCCGTATGCAATCGCCAACACTAGCCATAATTGCATTCTTGGTCTTTTCTTCTTTATCGCCAAGGCTGAGGTATACATTTGGGCATTGAATCGCATTGCTCTTCATGTAGTCTACAAATCCCGGGAACCACATGGATGGTGAAGCAGCTGCAATGCCCTCGAATTTATCGGTTTGGTATGTTGACCAAAGAGAGAACAGGGCTGCCAGCGAATACCCGCCAAGATAATAGAGTTTGCTTTCGTCCTGACAGTGCTTCAGGATTTCAGTCAACAGATCTCCTGCACCATCGCCGAAATCATCTTTTCCAAAAACCGCAGATGCCGGCCACGGAGATAAGTCATGATTCCAGCTATCCACCTTGATGGCCAACAAGCGAAATTCTTTGCCGGATAGCCTCTGAATTTCTGCCACTTCAGCATCAATACCTGATATATCATGGTCATCCACAGGCTGAACGAGCGTAATGACCGCATTGGAATTACCGTATTCGTAAGCAACCATCAGCCAGCCTCCTAAAATTTCGTGGCAAAAACACCGAGCATTGGCGTTTCACCATAAAGCAGCCGTTCCTTTTGAATCCAAGCGTCAAGAAAAGCCATCTGTTCTTCCGTATGGAACCAATGCTCCCCATTTTCCATAACCGTCAGCCCTGCATGGTGCTTTTCAGCGAATTCTTTCATAGTTGCCAGCGACGTCAGCTGGTCTTTTTCGCCGTACAGAATCTGTGTCGGCACATTCCATTTGATAGGATGACTCCTGATGTAACTCAGATAATCCCAGGACAAATCCTCACCGAATTCGTTTTGTATTGCCCCCTTGGCCTCCAGTTCTGCCTCCGTCACATTGGCCCATATCATATGTGTCCCATCTATGGGTGAATTTTAGGGTGATTTTGAAGAATTGTGAGTGGTGATTCATCTCCCGCCTACGCTTCGCTAAGAGGCGGGAGTCTTCTCACCACAGGTGATAAAAACTGCCCCTTCTTCCATATCACAGGCATGCTCCATGGAATTCTCATATTTTTCCATCAAATCTGGATAACAAGCCTTACGCATGACGGTTATCCGTATTTTTTTCATGCCATTCCCCCAAAATTTTCTGTCTCAGATAAGCTTCCCCTCCAAATGGTCAAGCTCGTGCTGCACGATTTCTGCCTCGAAGCCTGTGAACTTCCTCTTTTCCTTGTGCCAGTCCATATTGCGGTATTTGACTTCAATCCAGTCATGACGGTCAACTTCACGTTCCCCGGGAATGGAAAGACAGCCCTCCGCAACCTTGTAAGTTCTTGGTGATTTCTTCACTACCTCTGGGTTCAGCATAGCCGTGAACCTGTTTCCCTCTGCTATGGCAATAATGGACTTCCTCTCCCCAATCATGTTGGCTGCCATGCCCACGCAATGCTCTCTGTGAGCACGGAGGGTGTCCAACAAATCCTCCGCTATAGCGATATCCTCCTTGACAGCCGCCTCAGCCTTCTGACCAAGAAACAGCAAATCCTTCATAATTTCCTTTACCATTTTCTCCTCCTGCTTTTCAGCTGCCAGACCGTTTCTTGGTCTGGGACAATTCGAAGCTCTCGTCAATTCTTCGCTGGAGCTCAAGCATTGAAAACCAAAGGTTTGCAGCTTATCTGCCAGCAACTTTGGCAATTTTCCAGCATCCAATTCATGCCATTCTTCATACTGTATCATTGATTATGCAACCTCACCTGACAACTCCCACAGGCAAGCCCGTGGGTTCTCAGCCACAAATTTTATAGCGAGGCCCTTCCTTGCCAATAATTCCATTAGAAACAAAGCCACATTTTGCCAGAACACGCTGCGAAGCTGTATTATCCGGCTCCGTTTCAGCCTCTACACGCAATACTCCACTCTGCCTCAGTGCCCAATCAACAGTTGCTATGACTGCTTCTGTAGCATATCCCTGCCCCTGGAATTCATCATTTATACCGTATCCAATTTCCACAGATCCATCTTCATTAAGGCCCTTGAAGCACAAATCTCCCACCTGCACTCCATCACGGCGTGTCACCATCCATATTGCGTACCACTCGCCCTGCTCAGGATGCGCCAGATAGCCATCCAGCATTTCCTGATAGGCTTTTCTGAGCTCCTCATCGGTCTGTCTCTCAATAAGCTGCTCCATTTCCACTCTTGAGGCTACATACAATCTTAACCGTTCCGTTTCTAATTCTATACGATTCATAAATCATCCACCTGCTTAAACAAACTGGCAAACAATCTCTCCAGCCTATCCTTGAATTGCCGATTATCTTCTTCCGAGCGTTTTCGCGGATTTTTCAGATGATGCTTTCCTGATGCCCGATGAGCCTTGTATTCGATTTGCCTGCGGAATTCATTTATCATATCTCAATCACAGCAAAGACTTTCCATAGTTATGTACATTTGCGCACTAAATGGGTCTATGGTACAATGAGGGCAAAGAGGTGATTGAATTGACTGACGAATTTGAACTTGCAGTAGTCGAGCAGGTCGAACCAAAAACTTACAGGCCGCCCGCATACCTGGATGAACAGAACATCTCCGCCGATACTTTCATAATCAACTTCGCCAAGTTTCTTCCAATGTATATAGCAAAGAACCGTCCGGCCGCAGATACCATGTCTACCTATGAGACGGCCATATGTCTTTTCTTCAGATGGTGCAAGGAAAACCAGATGCACCCGCTGGCTGTCCGCGACTTCCAGATGAGGCTTTATATACAGCACTTGGAGAACAGCCAGAAGCTCTCCAGTTCGACAGTGAGGCTCAAGATGGAAGCCATCAGGGCCTTCTATAACATGGCCGTAAAGATGAACTTCATCAAAGCGAATCCCTGCGACGATATTCCGCTACCGCCCATCAAGGTGGCCAGCGATGAAGACTTCAAGTATTACACGCTGGAGCAGCTTGGTGAGATATGCGATACCTTTTTGGTGCAGGAGCCTAGGACTTGCGCCCGCAACACTTTGATTGTATATCTGATGGGTGTCGAAGGACTTCGCCGCGTCGAGGTTATGCGCCTCAATGACGAGGATATCGACTACGAGCGCAAGCGTATACTAATAAGGGGCAAAGGCCACAACGGCTTTATCTATCCCTGCGATGCCACTATGGACAAACTCATGGATTATCTGCACTTGCGTGGCCCAGTAGAGCCAGACAACGGCGTCACCCCCACTATCATAAGTTTTTCAAATCGACGTTACGGCAAACGCATCACCCGCACCGGCCTGCATGTAATCATCAGCAAAGCCCTGGAGTTTGCTGGCGTGAAATATCCTGGCCATGCCTGCCATACTCTGAGGCATAGCTGCGGCACAAATTTGTATCGCGAAACCAAGGACCTGCGCGTTGTCCAGGAAACACTGCGACACTCATCACCAGAGATGACTGCTCGCTACAGCCATGTAGATGAACGCTCGTCCACCCGTCCCACTCGCAATATCATACCTATTAGTAAGTGTGATATTGGAGTAGATAACGGTAGTGTGTGATTTTTTGTTTTCTCCATTCACGTTTTCCTTATTCCACACGCCCTAAGTAGGTAAGCAAAGCAAGCCCTTGACAGGGGTGGGGTGTGCCACCTCAGTTCCATCGTGCCCATAAGGCCCTCATCCCTGAGCCAGCCACATCTTTTTCCCACAGAAGGCAATGCCGTACTTCCATACCGACCCCACTCCCTGACGGGACAGCTCCGCAGGATAATCCTTTTCCTCGATTTGCGCCAGTGCCCCTTGGGCCGCCTCCTCCATCTCCTCTTCTTCCTTGACGGTCTTCAACTCCAGGATAACCCCGGGCAGATTTTCTTTGACCGGAAAGAACGCGATATCAAAGCGGCCATAGCCGCTTTCCCTGTTTGACACCACCCGGTACCGCCCCTCCAGCCAGACGGAAAGCCCCAGCAGGAGGCTGTGGTAAAAGCTCTCAGGGTTGTGGCTGCTGTCGTGGAAACTGACAAAGTCCCGCAGCAGCTCCGCCAGATACTTGGCAAAATCCTCGCCCCGCCCTCCTGTCATGGCCTCCATCATGTCCATCAGGACAATCTGACCCTGATGGGGGACGATGTTTTCCAATATCTCCTCTTCATAAGCACAGCTGATTTCCAGATTCGGTATCTGCAGGCTGGCCCAGTCCTTGTGCCTGTCGTCCTTCCATTTCTTCACCGCCTTCAGATAGCCGGCGGTCAAAAGCATCATATAAAGTGCCCCTCGGTCAGAGTTCAGGTCGGCGTAGATGATATTTTCCCTGACCGGCGCACTCAGAGTCTTGCCCTTCAGCAGGCCAAGCAAATCCGCCTCCTTGCGAGCATCGATACGGGCCAGCAAGGCTTTAAGGATGCTGTTGCCGGAGGTATTGAGCCAGTAAGGCTGGAACTTACAATCATTGTCGATGAAGCTAATCACCGACCAAGGGTTGTAGATTTCCGTACTGCCAAAGAGATAACCATCATACCACTTCTTGAGATCGGCACTTCTCGCCTCCAGCCCGCACATGGAGAGCAGCCTATCTGCCTCCTCCTGGGTAAAGCCAAAAATATCACTGTAGCGCTCACTGAGCACAGAGCAGACACGGAGGTTATTCAGGCCGCTAAAGATGCTTTCCTTCGAGACGCGGGTCACCCCGGTGAGCACTGCAAAGTCCAAAGCCTCATTAGTCTTCAGCGCCTCGCTTAAAAATCCTCGCATAAAGTCTATGCACTCATCATAATAGCCCCGCTCCCAGGCATGTATAATAGGAGCATCATACTCATCAAGGAGCAGCACCGGATTTTGGCCATGGTGTTTCCTGAGGTTTTTGATCAGGTTTGCCAAGGCAGATTGCAGTTTGCCCGGAGTGCATGCCTCATCCAGCACGGCAGCAAAGTATTTTTTTTCCTGAGGAGAAAGGGCATCACTATCCTGCAAATATCCTTCACGGCCATAAATCTGCCCCATCAGCTCGGCCATTTTCTCCAGAAGTCCTGCAAAGTCCCTGGCCTGTACATCCTTCAGGCTCAAGAACACCACCGGACGGCTGCCCTGCTGGGCCATATACTTTTCCCCGGCCCGCTCAATATCCAGCCCTCTGAAAAGCTCCCGGTTCTTGGCCCCATTTTCTATGGAAAAGAAGTACCTCAGCATGGACAGATTCAGCGTCTTGCCAAAGCGGCGGGGACGGGTGATAAGGGTGACCTTGCTATGGCCCTCCAGTATTTCCTTGATAAAGCGGGTCTTATCTACAAAGCAGTAGTTTTTAGTGATAAGTTCACTGAAATCATCCACCCCTATGGGCATGGCCCTGCGCATATTTTTCACCTCCACGTCTGCCACCTCCCTGCAGCTTGTATTCTGATGATATCATTATACAGCCGTTGTCGGAAAAGAAAAAGGAGGGATTATCCAAAATCGTACACATAATCTGTGCGGATGCCCCTGCCCTAGCAGAAAAGCCCGGCACTGTAGCCATCAAAGGATATGTAATACATATTGCTAATTATTCATTTTTGTAATACAATAACATTACAAAAAAAGGGGGGCGATAAAAATGGCCAAAGAAGCCGTGCTGCAGGTGCGTATGGATGCGGAACTCAAGGAATCCGCAGACACATTGTTCAAAAATATGGGAACCAGCTTTGCCGAGGTTGTTCGCATGATGGCTCAAAAAAGCGTCGATATTGGCGGTATTCCCTTTGCCCTCACCAAAACAGACAATCAAGAAACTGGCTTTGGTTGCCTGCACAAATACGCAAATCCGAAATTGATCCCTCTAGAAAAGGAGGCGTGGGCGAATGCAGCCGCTGAAAAACACGGGCAGGATACTGATTGATGCGAACGTTCTCCTTCGTTTTTTGCTCAATGATAACGAAAAACAGGCCAACGAAGCCAAAGAAGTAATCTCCGGCGGAAGCTGTGTCCTGCTGCCCGAGGTGCTTGCCGAGGTCGTCTATGTCCTTTCCAAAGTTTATGGCATAGACCGGGATGACATATCGGCTTCCATCAAGAAAGTCCTCTCTCGCATGCATATTGACAATTATCCTGTGATGGAAAAAGCTCTTGATAATTACGAATTCAAAAAGCTGGATTTTGTAGACTGTATTCTGCTGGCACATAATCGCACAGAGAATTCGTCAGTATTCACGTTTGACAAAGAGTTAGGGAAAAAACTGGCAGGAGAAAAGTCTTGAATCATCCTTAATCTTTGCCCATATGCAACACAAAAGAAGCCTTCTTCCTTTGTGGAGGGGCTTCTTGCCATTTGCATGAGAATCGTCAAAGGAGTTGACTGATATGAGGAAAAAAATCACTGCGATTGTACTGGCGATGCTCTGCCTGCTCATGAACAGCTGTCTGGCCATGAGCAAGGAAAGCAAGGCCGATTTGGACAAAGAGCTTGCCCAAATGGTTGGGGATACTGGAACAAAAGTTCCAGGACTAGGGGTAATCGCCTTTAAGGATGGCAAAGAAGTTTACAGCAACTTTCAAGGCTCATCTATTATCGACAGCCAAAATCCACAAAAAAATCGCCCCTTTACTCGGGAAAGCCGTTTCCGCGTAGCTTCCGTCTCCAAGATGTTTACCGTGTTCACTATTATGCAGCTGGTCGAACAGGGAAAACTTAATCTGGACGACGATGTGAGCAAATATTTGGGCTTCACCCTCAGAAACCCCAATTACCCGGACACGCCCCTTACTGTGAGAATGCTGGCTTCTCACCAATCCTCTTTGCGTGATGGCAAGATTTACAGCATACCACCACAGATGGGGCTGCAAGAATTCTTCCGCAAGGACGGCAAATTCTACGAAGGCGGCGCGCACTTTGCACCTGCTGGCCAGGAACCGGGCAAATACTTTGCCTACAGCAATCTGAATTATGGCCTTTTAGGAACCATCATCGAAAAAGTTACAGGCGAACGCTTTGACCAGTATCAAAAGAACCATATCTTAAAACAGCTGGATATAAAAGCTGACTATCTGCCTGGTAATTTCAGCCGGAAGGAATTTACAAAACTCGGCACTGTTTACCAGAAAAAAGATACCTCAGGCGTCTGGAATGAAAACGGGCCATGGCGCGCTACGCAGGATGGTTATCCAGAGGGGCAGCCGGCCAAGGATACTGTTTCCTTGCAAAATCCTTATGCGGAGGACTTTCAGGACACCTACAGCCTGAAGGATTATGTTCCCGGCACCAATGCTACAGTGTTTTCCCCTGCGGGCGGTTTACGGATTTCCTGTGAGGAGCTTTCCCATGCGCTTTCCATGCTGCTTAACAATGGTACCTACAAGGGCAAGCAGATTCTCTCCCCGGCTTCAGTTAAGACCATGCTGGGCCGCGAGTGGATTTATGACGACAAAACCAAGAACGGCAACAACTATGGCGGCACGATTCTCTCCTACGGTTTGGGCATTTACCAGATGGACGGCAAGAGCACAGCCCGCTTCTGCAAAGATACGGAGATTGACCTGGTGGGACACACCGGTGAAGCTTTCGGCCTGCTCTCCATGCTGGCCATCCGTCCGAACACCAAAGATGGCTTTATCTACATCATGAACGGCGAAGCCATTGAAGAGGATGAAGATGCACGCAGTGCTGGTAGATTCAGCAACAACTACATCTGGGGAGAAACCCTTGGCGATGCTATTTGCCGCCATGTGTTTGTCCGCTGATAAAACTTAATACACACAAAAGGGAGGCTGCTAACAGCCTCCCTTTTTTATAGCAAACTTGCAATATCCTTTCAATCATCTGTGCTTATCGAAAACCTCAATCTCAGCATCATACTAGTTATCATAAAATTTAAGGCCTTCACCTTGCAAGCGACTTTTCAAGGCAGTCATGAAAATATGGCCCGGATCTATTTTTTCTGAGCGATAATTAGGCACATTTTCAATGTATAATCCACTACTTTTGGCTGCATCCTGCTGATAGTGACCAAAGACATAGGATATTGTAGCGTATTTTTTATGCAGATATCTGATCAGCTCAATATTCGCTTCAATTTGCGCGTCCGTTAAATCTTCCACGCCATTAACCCCACCTACATTTTCTATGCCAATTGCACACCAGTTATAGCCTATAATATGTCTATTAAGTGCTGTTTCAGGTGTGAGCCTGTATATTCGCCCATCCTGTGATACAAGAAAGTGGGAGGCAACATTTAGAGTCCCATCAGCGCGCGCCTCACTGTAAAAATGCTTATATGCTGATTCCCAAGTACTGGAGGCTGTCCAATGCACAACAACAGCTTGAGGGATGATATATATTTGATCCAAGTTGTAGTGCGTTGCGGCGTACTCAAGAATAAGCTGCTCTCTATAATCAGACCATAGTATTGGTTTATCAATTATCTGTAATTCACCAGCAAAAGTTTCTGTCATAAGAAAAAGTGAAACCAACAGAAGAAAGATTGTCTTTCTTATCATAAGCTTTGCTCTCCTCTTATTCGTATCTTTTGACACGCCCCAAACGTATTTTGAAGACATGCTTTCAGGATAAAAAATTTGCACGTCAAGGATTCCTTGGCGTGCAGAGAAATATGTCTGATATTAGCAACAAGAGGTTATGCCTCATGTCTTAATAACACTTTCACATCCCGATATGGAGTTCACACAGAATTGGGGACAGCCTCATTTTTTCAAAGCAGAAACTACTTCGCTATTTATATCCCCAAAGAGATTGCCTTCCTGTGCGCGATTCTTGATAATGGCGGGAATTACAGTCTGTTTGGCAGACTCTTTATTCCTCACCAGATAAAGCTGCAGGTTGTAGTAATAGCCAATGGATGCCAGCATGTCAACTTCCTCCTTGGCAAGAGAAATCTTGCCATCATAGGAATCCTGAAGCATGGCTTTGGCATAATTGCGCATGACGTCTGTAAGATCTGCGGCTACCATGTCCGTCTCTCCGGTCTTTTTGTCAACTGTCCAAGTGATTTTGAGATTGCTCTCAGCTAATGCCGCATTCAGGTAGGATACAGATGCCATCGCATCTTTGCTATCGGCCTCACTCATAGCAGCTATGCTCTCTCTGGCGGCTTTATCCTCAACAGCAGAAAGCTCCTTGCCATCAAAGGTGACCTGCATGCGCTGTTGTCCTTTACCTACATCTTCAAGCTTCACATCCTTCACCGTGGCAGCATACTTCATCTTCGTTTCCCTGTCATCGGAGCTGACAGCATTAAGGAGCCAGGTGAATCCCCCAAGGATATTCTCCTTTTTCCACTGACCGCCGCGTTTCCCATATAGAACAACAACATTACCTGACCTCTCTGCATAAAAAGGCATCTCGGTCCGCTTGGTCTGCCCTGCAGCCAGATCTGTATAATCCCAGCTCATCTTCCCCTCAGCCACGGCAGAGCCATTCTTCCACAGCTGACCATCGGCTATGACATTAGACTGGAGGGTAGGCCCATTGAACATCAGTTCCAGGTGGTAACCTTTGGCTTCACCCATGTTTTGCAGATACACATCCCGAAAAGCCTGCATATCTGCCTCTGCCGCCATAGCCCTGCTACTGGCAGCCAGACAGATGACCCCCATCAGTATAGCAAAAATCTTAAAAAACCTCATTGTGCAATCCTCCTTACCTGAAAACATTAAAAACAAACAGTGATTTACACTGTAGTAACTTCTACGTCATGCAGATAAATCCTCCCTCTCATGGATAGTCTTAGCATCGTATTCAACAATCTTGCCACCCATGATAAGCTCAACTCCTTACCGTACTTTCTGATTGTGGGAAGTTTGGGGATATTTTTATTGTCTGTGCGCGAAGGTTGCGACAGGAAAATATAAATACATATCTAGGGCGTGTTGATTAAATGAACTTGTCCCAGATTTGCGTAGATTGGCTGTCCATTGCAAGGCGACAAACCGGAGGCATAGCGGTGCTATGTCGAGGATCACTCGAATTACCTCTCACGCATATTTCGCCATCATGCTCAATGAATCCTTTTACCGCTAGCCATTATTGCGCGTGCGCAACCAGGATGAAGAGCCTGCCACCTGCGGCTGTCTGCTTCCTTTGGGAGATAACGGTTACACTTAATTAAGTTTGCTTGATTTTTTGCTGTATGCATGTTATCATTTACACATAACTTAGTTAAATTTTTGAAATTTAATTATATAAAACCAGGAGGACAAGCAAAATATGGCAGAACTTACCAACCGGAAGTCGTTCACGACGACTCTCTCTAATGACAATGTGGAGAAACTGAAGACACTTTCCGAAAAAAAAGGCGTACCCAAGACCAAGATTTTAGATGACGCAGTGAACACACTATATGAAAAGGAGGAGAGCATGGAACAGGAAGCCAAGAAACACAAAGGAACCGTCATTTCTGTTTGCAACAACAAAGGCGGCGTAGGCAAGACCACCAGCGTAGCAGCCTTGGCTGACTTGCTGGCCAAGAAAGGCAAGACCATCCTCCTCATAGATGCAGACCCCCAAGGAAATCTCTCCAACACCTTCAACTATATGGGGCGCGGCCAGAATCAGATCCTAGACAACTATCTTGGTACCCTCTTAAAAGACCGTATGATGGCCGTACAGGAAGATGCCCCGGGCAAATGCGTCAAGCTCGATTACTTCATCCTGAACTCCACCGAGTTCCCGCGCATCGACCTCATCTGCTCTGACATCCGCCTGGATGGTACCTATGCAGAACTCAATGCAGGCGGCGTCCGCTACTCCTACATCATCGCCGACATCATCGAGGAAGCAAAGGCCATGGACAAATACGACTACATCCTCATAGACAGCCGTCCGGCCATGAACAACGAGGTGGCCATGTTCCTCCTGGGCACAGACTATGTCATCATCCCTGTCGAGCCGGCCAAGCATGCTATCCTGGGTGCCAACGCCATGGCCCGCTTTGTCCTCACCACCGCCAAGCAGCGCCCGAACCTCAAGATTCTCGGTGCTTTCATGACCAAGGTGGTAGACAGGACCAAGTCCTTCCACGGCTTTTTGCCCATGGTTCAGAACGGCTGGGACAAGATGCTTTTCGAGACCCGCATCCCCTACAACCAGGATGTCATCAACTCCGAGAACCTCAGTGCTCCCGTAACTTTCCGCAAGCCCGCCTGCAAGGCTTCCAAGGCTTATGTAAAACTCTGTGACGAGGTGGTGGCTAGAATTGAGCAGCAATAAGAACGACATGATGGGCATTTCCTTCGTTGACCTGTCCGGGGCCACAGAGGACACCTCCAATATGCCCGTAGGAGTCAGCAACCGCTTCGAGGACGAAGAATTCAAAGAAATGACCCGCAGAAGGCTGATGGGTCAACAAGCAACCTCTGCCCCCAAGGAAGAGACCCCTGCGACAGCTGAAGCTGAAGAAGCAAGCGAGACTGCCGCCAAAACCGACAAGATTCTCACGGAAATCGCCGGCAGCACTGGCACTTACGCCATACTCCCAATCGCCTCCCTCATTCCTACTCCCGAAGCGTGGAATCAGTTTTCCGCCATTTCCAATGAGAAGAAAGTGCTCATGGCTGACAGCATATATCGCAACGGCCTGCTACAGCCCATTGTGGTGCGTGCCCTTGACGAAGAAGGCACCTCTTACCAGATTTTGGCTGGCAACACCCGCAAGAGTATCTATAATGTGCTGTACGAACTCACTGGCGATGAAAAATACCTCTCCATCGAGTGCAAGGTTTACGGCTTCGGACAGCTTACTGATGACCAGGCCAGGGAAATTGCCTCCGATACAAACTATGTCCAGCGAGCCAATCTTACCAGCCGCGACAAGAGCTTTGCTGTGCGCACCAAGCTGACTATTCTCAAGAAGCGCGGCGAAAAGCAGATCCTTGAAAAGGCCGCAGAGCAGATGGGCATGAAACGCACGGCTGCTTTCAGCTGGAATAAGATGGCCAGCCTAATCCCTCCCCTGTTCGATATGTACGATGAAGGCAAGCTTTCTCTGAAGGCAGCCACCCGCATCGCTGGCTGGAGCCAGGAGGTGCAGGAAGAACTCTACATGGAGTCAGAACTCTTCACCAACGAAATCATCATGGCTATCCCGGCCAAGACTCCCTCAGAATTAGTCGTGAAAAAATTCCACGAAATATGCAGTGACAGTCAGAAGGAGCAAGCAGAAGCCCGTAGAATTGGCTCTATTGCGTCCGTAGATGAAAACGAGGACGGATATACCATCCGCCTCTCTGGAAAAGCTCCAGAAGCATCTCAGCTCGTTGTGATGTACATCCCCAATCAGAAAGCCAGTGCTTTCAGGAATCAGTACCAAGAATATATCATCGAACCCAGCGAGCAGATGCTTTAGTATACTAAATTATTCGCCGAGCAAATACTTTAATCAGATAAAGTATTCGCTCGGCGAATTTTTTCAAGTGCGCACTGGATGAGCTGCCCCTATCGAGAAAGCATTGAAAGGTCATTTGCTTTTCTATAAGAAGCGGAGGGTGTCATCAGGGTCAACAGCCTGAAAGACGGAAGCATAATCATCGCCCTGAAAGACGGCTCAACCCTCACCCTCCAGAACTACGACAGTCACGGCGCCACCACCTTCCAGTTGGCGGATGGAACATTCAGCTACGACAGGAAGACGGGCAGCTGGCAGGAAATGAAATAAAAATTCAGGCAGGCTTCAATGCGGAGACTGCCGTTTTTTACTGCTAAAAGAAAAGGGGCTGTTGCAAGAGTATGATTTCACTTATCCACAGCCCCCTTTTCCTTGTTAAAGCATAAGAAGTGCCTATTCATTTTAAAATCCACTAAAAATGAGCACAAGAGATCAAGCGG
>JAGBLH010000275.1 GCA_017635515.1 Selenomonas sp. | reverse complement strand
CATTGTCTGCGACCATGGCAAGGCTGTTCACGTCATAGTTTACAATGCCCACGCCGATGCCGAAGGCTTTTGTGCCTTCGCCGCCTGTCGATTCGCTGCGGGCGGAATTGTCAATATTGGTGGAGTTCGTGGAGGTAATCGTAGCAAGCCCCGTCGTGATATTGACTTCGTCATCCAGGGACACAATGCTGTTGCTATCCCCGTAGGAGAGAGCCACCATGCCGGAAATGCCGATGGAATCCCCCTTGCCGGCATTCTGGACGCTGTTTTTCAGATCCATGGTGTTGTCTGCCGAGACTTCCAGGGACTCTGTGCCTGCCAACTCCACGCCCTTGCCCGTCATGACCAGGCTGTTGCCACTGATGTTTTGGATGCCTACAGTGGCCCCAAGGCCCACCTTGCTGTTCTCGTCTTTGGCGCCATAAGTCCCTTCGGCATTGGTGGTAGCCTCAGAGGACAGTTTGAGGGCAGACCCCTCCACCTTGCTCTTCTCCCCCAGCAGGACAATGGCGTTGTTCTTCAAGGTGTTGACTCCCACGGAGCCTGACAGGGCAAGGGTAGCGGGAGTCTCTTCCCCAGACTTGCCCTCGGCGCTCACCGTGTAAGTCAGGACGCTGGTTTTCTCCTCCTTCTTCTCGCTGGCATCACTGCCCGTATTGCCACCGTTATTGCTTGTGCCTTTGCCGCTGTCTTTCTGTTCCGGGGTCTTTTCGTATTTGCCCATACCGGCTGCAGCATCCAGAGTTACCGCAGCTCCCTTGATTTGGGCAGACTTCTCCCCATCGCTGTCCAGCAGGACTACAGCATTGTTCCTCACATTGCTGACCAGCACGGCTGCGCCGTTCTCCACCTTGTCATTGGCCTGGGTATTCTTCACAGAAAACTGCAGGCTGTCCTCTTTATCTTTGGAGGCTTGCAGGATTGTCTTGGCCGACACGCTTACCGAGCCGTCAGGCCCTTCCTCGCCCTCAGCCTTTGCAGCCGTGAGGACAGCGTTCTTCCCTATGGTGACATTGGCATCATTCTGATTGGAAAAGACACCTACAGCGGTGCCAAGGCCAAAAGCGGAGGTCTTCGCCCCATTGCTGCCGCTTTCATCGGTGCCCTCTACCTTGTCCTTCACCTTCTGGACGCCGCCCTTGGCATCCTTGGCCTTCCCGTCCTTGGCGGGGTCTACAGAGGCCTCCTTGATGAGCTTGGCGGGGTTGCTGGACTTTTTCTCATGCTTTTTTTCACCTTCTGATTTTTCAGACTGAGGCTTTTCCTTCTCTTTCCGGGCAGCTGCATCGTCCTCGCCCTTTTCCTCTTTGCTTGACTCCGAAGTGTCCTTGCCCTTTTTGTTCTCGGCGGGGGGCTTCACCGTGTTGTCCACTGTCATCTTCAGGCCGGTGAGCGTATTTTCCGCCTTGATATCCACAGCCCCTGCCAGCACGGAGCCAGACATGTTCACTTCTGCGGCGGTGTCGTAGTTTGCCACCCCCACGTTTGACACCACATAGCTCTTGGTGCCCACTGCAGCCACATTGATATCTATGTCGCTGCCCGTGACAGCCTCCACAGACACCTTCCCCTTTTCCGCCGTCAGGGCATTTCCGCCCTGCTGGGGAGCATTCACAGACACCTTGGCCGTGGTATCTCCTGCCAGCACGGCCACTCCCGCTGCCACGGCAGTCTTGTCCCCGCCGCTGGCGGTGGCGGACAGGGCTACCTTGGTATCTGCCTGGGCGGACACCTTGATGTCGCCCTCTGCAGCCTGCAGGGTGCCGTCGATCACAATATCTGCGTTGTTGTATACCCGGGAAATGGCCACCGCAGCCATAGCGACAGAATCGTTTGCCACGGTCTTGCCCTGGCTGTCCTTCTTGCCGCTTCCTGCGGGCACAGCTATGGACTGCTTCAGCTCCACCTTGGAGGTGGCGGCAACTTCTATCTCCTTGCCCCGGAGGGCGCTCTTCTTCCCAATGTTGATGGCAGTCTTGTTCTTCTTGCCGGAATAGTTCACAAAGAGATACTTGTTGTTGGCGGCTTCCTTGGCCGTCAGCTTGCCGATGGCGCTCTCCAGGATAGTCTCCTCCCCGAAGATCATGCCCTTCAGGGTATCCGTCAAGGTCATGGGGGTGCTGTCCTCGTAGGTGCTGGTGCTCTTTGCCAAAAGCTTCACCGCCCCATCGCTGCTGGTGATGGAAACACCCTTGGCTGCTGCGTCGGTGCCGATATTGATGGCGGCGGAAACATCCGTGGAGCGGTCCTTCCAGCGGATGGGGTTGGCAGTCTGGGCATTATTTTCAGTCTTGGTGTCCTTGACGACAGACTCCTGCTTAGCCGTCAGGATGATGTCGCCGCCTGTTCCTTTCACTGCAGAAAGGCCTGTCAAGCCAGCACTGGCACCATTCTGGATA
Source organism: Selenomonas sp. (assembly GCA_017635515.1). Taxonomy (GTDB): domain Bacteria; phylum Bacillota; class Negativicutes; order Selenomonadales; family Selenomonadaceae; genus Selenomonas_B. Next base: position 1,881 of record JAGBLH010000275.1, on the reverse strand, counting down.
TTCACCAAATCGGTAAAATTCAGACTCTTCGTACTCTGAAGCACGGCACCATCCTGGATATTGATGACCCCGGCCCCCAGCATGATGCCGCTGTGGGTGTTGATCTTTCCGCTGACCTCGATGGTACCCCCGGCAGCATAGGAAAGCTTCTCGATGGCTGCCTGGGTTATATCTGTATTAGGATTTGCCGAATTATACAACTTTTCAAAATCTACTGCAGACGGCACCAGGCCCGTAAACTGCCCCGCATTTATGACGCCGCTGGCCCCCACAGCAATGCCGTTGGGGCTCAGAAACATGAGATGGCCGTCAATCTGCCCATTCCTCACGGCATTCACTATGCCATTGATGATTATTTTGTCATGCACCAGGTTAGCCAAAGTGGCAGTGTCAAACTTCAGATTGGCAATATAGCCCTGACCCAGCTCGAACTTAGAAAAACGGTTGTAGGCAAAATCGCCATTTGTCCTCTGCGGATCGATGTTATACACATTGTCCGTAGGATTCACCTTAACACCATTTTTGTCTACAATCTCTGCCTCGCTGATGCCATAGGGATAGGCAAAGATACCCGTTGCCATAGACAGGGAAAAAAGCATACGGCGCTGTTCCCGCTGGCGCGCCTTGGCCTGGGCCTTCCTGCGTCCCCCTCTCGGCGTCCACGCTGTGCAATGTACGGAGGAAAATTCCCAATCCTTGCCCGTCTTTTTGATGTTATATCCGTATGCCATCATAATCACCTTTCCTTATGTATCAAGCTACCCAGCTGTTTTATTATCCTTGGTATCACCTGGGCAGCCCGCTTCCTTGCACGACTCAGAATGTAGCCGACAAACTGAGGTCCACTCTTGCGCTGTCCAGGTGATTCTCATAAAAGTCCTTTTTGAAGGGGAAACCCACGGTCAGGGTGCTATACAAATGCTTGTACCGGGCCTCAATGCCCAGCCCTGCGCTCATCAGAGTCCGATGCTCCGGTGCTGTGATGCCGGATACAGTGCCCCAGCCAAAGAAGGGAAAAACAGAAAAACGCTTCGCCTTGTCCAGGGGAATGTGATACTCAATCCCTGCCGCCAAGCCCTTGTCACCGCCGATAAAGCCTTCCTCATAGCCTCTGACGCTGTTGACACCGCCAATGAAGAAGCGGTCAGAGGAGGCCAGGTAATCACTGGAACCCCACTGCCCATCCAGACGGGCCTGCCAGAATTGCCCGTTATCATAGCGCTTCTGCCAAAAGAAATTAAGCCTATACAGATTGGCATTTTCAGATTTCCCATCGATGTCGCTGCGCTTTGCAAAAACGAAGGAGTGCTTGTGATAAAGCACGCTGGAGTCCCCATAATGAGTGAAGGAAACATACGGGATTATCCGCTTTATCTTGTCATCCACCCAGGGCACCACCAGATTGGTTCCATGTCCCAAATCCGTTTTTGATGTCTGCTGGACATATTGGAGACCTGCTTCATGGCGTGAATGCGCCGTTATGTGAAAAGGCACGCGCCAGGTCAGGGAATAGGAAGTGGACTTGCCCTCCACTCCCAGGGGCTTCAGCTCCCCGCTGGTTACTTTCGTCGTATTGGAGGCATAATTCAGGTCCAGCCGCATGCCCCTTTTGGAAAGAGGGAAGCTGTAGCCAAGGGCCCAGGCTTTGGTGCCCTGGCTGCGGATGAAGCTGCCCCGCAGGGCATCACGATGGCCTGTCAGGCTTCTCATGTTGTAGAAAAGGCCTTCCCGCCAGCGCCCGCTGGTTTCGTAGCCATCATTATCCACATAGAGGGTCACAGACTGATTCTTGGGCTCAAAGGCCATGATTTCATAGTCAGTGGTACCCTCCTTGGTGCCGGGCTTCATCACTACCCGAAGCTGCATATCATTGGTGCCGTG
>JAGBLH010000274.1 GCA_017635515.1 Selenomonas sp. | reverse complement strand
AGACGTATAATCTTTCTGTGAATTTGGTTTTAGCATACCTAAATTCTACACCTAATCCCGGGGTTTGAATATCCCGGGATTATCTTTTTGCATAAAAATGAGGCTGCTGCACGTTTCATTACGTGCAACAGCCCCTTTTTCTATGCCATACACGTCTCAGGCTTTGCTGAATACGAATCCTCCGTTTTCGGCACCAATATTCACGGTATCGCCTTCCTGCACCTCGCCCTTGATGATTTCCTTGGAAAGTTCCGTTTCCACCGTATGAGTCAAGAGCCTTCTCAAGGGACGGGCACCGAAGTTGGGGTCGAAGCCCTTGTCGGCCAGAGCCGTGAGGGCAGCTTCGCTCCAAGTCAGGGTGATGCCCACCTGCTTCTCCAGGCGCTTGCCCAAAGCCTTCAGCAGGATTTCGGCAATGCCCTTGACTTGCTCTTTCTCCAGAGCCTTGAAGACGATGGTATCATCTACCCGATTCAGGAACTCAGGGCGGAAGTATTCCTTTAAGAGTTCCTTCACCGCCCCCTTGGCCTCCTCATAATCCTTGTTGAGGATTTCGTGAGAGCCCAGATTGCTGGTCATGATGATGACCGTGTTCTTGAAGTTCACCACCCGGCCCTTGCCATCAGTGAGACGTCCATCGTCCAGAATCTGCAAGAGCACGTTGAACACATCCCGGTGTGCCTTCTCTATCTCATCCAGCAGAATCACGCTGTAGGGACGGCGGCGCACAGCTTCCGTGAGCTGGCCGCCCTCATCATAGCCCACATAGCCCGGAGGCGCGCCGATAAGGCGGGCCACGGAGTGCTTCTCCATATATTCGGACATGTCGATGCGGATCATGCTGCGCTCGTCATCAAAGAGGGCTTCTGCCAAAGTCTTGGCCAGCTCCGTCTTGCCCACGCCCGTGGGTCCCAGGAAGATGAAGGAGCCGATGGGGCGGCTGGGGTCCTTGATGCCGGCCCTGGCCCGCAGGATAGCCTCGCTGACAGCCTTGACGGCCTCGTCCTGGCCCACTACCCTTTCGTGGAGCACATCTTCCAGATGAATGAGCTTCTCCCTCTCGCCTGTGAGCATCTTGGACACGGGAATGCCAGTCCAGCGGCTCACCACTTTAGCTATATCCTCCTCGCCCACTTCTTCCTTCAGTAGCTGCTCCCCCTGAGCCCTGGCGGCAATGGCTTCTTCTTCCTCCTTGAGGGTCTTCTGCAGCTGAGGCAACTTGCCGTATTTGAGCTCGGAGAGGCGGTTCAGGTCGTAGGCCCGCTCAGCTTCCTCCATCTGCCCGTTCACCTGATCAATCTCTTTCTTGATGGCACGGACGCGGAGGATAGCCTGCTTCTCCCCTTCCCATTTGGCCTGCAGTTCCTTCTCCTGCTGCTGCAGCTGAGCCTTTTCCTCGCGGATGCCCTGCAGCTTCTCCTTGGAGGCCTCGTCAGTTTCCTTGTTGAGGGCCTGCTCCTCGATTTCCAGCTGCATGATCTTGCGGCGCAGCTCATCTATCGGCCCCGGCATGGACTCGATTTCCGTCCTCATCTTGGCAGCAGCCTCATCCACCAGGTCGATGGCCTTGTCAGGCAGGAACCTGTCGGAAATATACCTGTCGGACAGGGTAGCCGCCGACACCAAAGCCGCATCGCGGATGCGCACCCCATGATGCACCTCGTAGCGTTCCTTGAGGCCGCGCAGGATGGAGATAGTGTCCTCCACACTGGGCTGGCCCACCATCACGGGCTGGAAGCGGCGCTCCAGCGCTGTGTCCTTCTCGATATACTTGCGGTACTCGTTGAGAGTGGTAGCACCTATACAGCGCAGTTCCCCGCGGGCCAGCATGGGTTTCAGGATATTGCCCGCATCCATGGCCCCCTCGGCAGCGCCTGCCCCTACCACCGTGTGCACCTCGTCAATGAACAGCAGGATCTGTCCGTCAGACTTGGCAATCTCATTCAGCACGGCTTTGAGTCTTTCTTCGAACTCGCCCCGGAACTTGGCCCCGGCCACCAGAGCGCCCATGTCGAGAGAATAGAGGGTCTTGTTCTTCAGGGATTCAGGCACATCACCTGCCACAATGCGGCGGGCCAGCCCCTCCACAATGGCGGTCTTGCCCACGCCCGGCTCGCCGATGAGCACCGGGTTGTTCTTGGT
>JAGBLH010000273.1 GCA_017635515.1 Selenomonas sp. | reverse complement strand
GCAATTCCCTGCGTGTGGCCGGCATCACAGGCGTTTGGGGAGAAGACATTGATATGGACGACGGCTTGTTCGAGGTCAATCTGCTTCGTCAGCCGGGTGATCTGGTGGGCTGGGGCGATCTGATCACTGCCTTCTTTGTGACACACGAGGAGTCGGAGCATATTACACGGCTGAAGACAGATCATATCACCTTTCACTCGGAAGAACCCATCAACTGGGTCCAGGATGGAGAGTTTGGCGGAAGCATGACCGATGTGAACATAGAGGTGCTGCTACATGCACTGCGGATCATCCGGGCAGAAAAATGACAAAAAATGGCCTTGAAAAATTAGCAAAAAAAAGATGCGTTTTTTGCTTGACAGCAGGTCCAAATTGATGTAATATTACACGCGTGCCTGAAAGCACGCTACGCGCGAGTGGCTCAGTGGTGGAGTATCGCCTTGCCAAGGCGAGGGTCGCGGGTTCGAATCCCGTCTCGCGCTTCCGAAGGATTTGCGGTAGGGTTCCCTGCCGCGGATTTTTTTGAAAAAACAGCTCTCAAAAGTCCTTGACAATGACGTGAGATTGTGATAGTATAAACAATGCGTCTCACATAAGGATTGATGGAGAGGTGTCCGAGTGGTTTAAGGAGCCGGTCTTGAAAACCGGTGATGCCCTATGGCACCGTGGGTTCGAATCCCACCCTCTCCGCCATTTTTGTGCAAAAAAATAACTGGCCCTGAACTAAGTTTCCAAGTTCAGGGCCAGTTTTTATTTTACTTCTTCATGCGCTTGATGGTGAAGCTGCCCGTCTCCACTTCCTTGCGGTGGCAGTGGGGGCATTCGTTCTCGATGATGCCCGTGTAGCCGCAGACGGGGTCGCGGTCAACGGGGTGGTTGATGGAAAAATAGTCCATGTCGTGGTCGTGCATGGCGCGGACTACGGCCTCGAAGGCCTTGACATTCTTGGTGGGGTCGCCGTCCATTTCGATGTAGGCGATATGGCCTGCATTCTCCAGGGCATGGTACGGAGCCTCAATCTTGATTTTATCAATAGCCTTGATGGGATAGTAGACAGGCACATGGCTGGAATTGGTCATGTAGGGCCTGTCAGTGACTCCCTTGATGACGCCGTAGTTCTTGCGGTTGGAACGCTGGAACTGGCCGGCGGTGGACTCGGCAGGAGTGCCGAAGCAGGTCCAGTTCATATGCTCTGCCCTGGTGTACTCGTCAGTCTTTTCCCTGATGTGGCCCACAATCCTGAGGCCCAGTTCCTGCGCCTTGGCGCTCTCCCCGTGATGCTGGCCCGTGAGAGCCACCAGGCACTCTGCCAGGCCACAGAAGCCAATGGAGAAGGAGGCGTGCTTCAGCACCTCCTTGATGCTGTCCTCTGGCCGCAGGTTCTCGCTGCCCATCCAGACCCCCTGCCCCATCAGGAACGGGTAGTTGTAGACATGCTTCTGCTCGATGACGCTGAGGCGGGCCAGCAGATAGTCATGGCTGACCTGGATGTAGTGGTCTAAAAGCTCCCAGAACTTATCCATATCCCCCTTGGCTGCCAGAGCCATCTTGGGCAGGTTAATGGTGGTGAAGGCAAAGTTGCCGCGGCTGCCGGATTCCTCCGGGCCGTTCACATTGCTCATGACGCGAGTGCGGCAGCCCATGGTAGCCACATAGGAGTTGTAGTCCCCCTCCTTGTAATACTGGAGGTTGTAAGGTGCGTCCAGATTCACGAAGTTGGGGAACAGGCGCTTGGCAGATACCTTGCAGGCCTTCATGAAGAGGTCGTAGTTCCTGTCCTCCGGATTGTAGTTGACCCCGGCCTTGAGCTGGAACACAGAAATGGGGAAAATCGGAGTCTCACCGTTGCCCAGGCCAGACCAGATGGCATTCAGCACCTCCCTGGTCACCAGACGCCCCTCAGGGGTGGTGTCCATACCATAGTTGATGGAGGAGAAAGGCACCTGGGCACCGGCGCGGCTGTGGAGGGTGTTGAAGTTATGAATCAGCGCCTCCATGGCCTGATGGGTTTCCTCCACCACATCCTCGCAGGACAGTTGGTAGATGACCTCTACATCCAGCTCCCCTGCGGGCAAATTGACCATGGCAGAAACCGTCTCGTCCAGAGCGCGGGTAAGCTCTTTGATGGCTGCATCATAGTGCTCCGCATTGGCCTCGCGGCTTTCCTCATAAGAGCAGAGGGAAAAGTCCAGCTTCTCCTTCAGAATCCTCTTGAACTCCTTCTCCGTCTCCCGCCCCACCAGGCCGCAGCGATAGCGCAGGGCGCGGTAGGCCTCGTCCAGGACGGCCTTCTTGAAAGACTTCTTCACGCCCTCGGCCATGGCATAATCAAAGCAGTTGATGCTCTGACCTCCGAACATATCGTTCTGATTGCTCTGGATAGCGATGCAGGCAAGAGAAGCATAGGCGCGGATGGAGTTAGGCTCCCGCAGGAAGCCATGGCCCGTGGAGAAGCCGCCCTTGAAGAGCTTCAGCAGGTCAATCTGGCAGCAGTTATGAGATAAAAGTTCATTTACAACAAAGAAATGGTCTTCTGTCTCAAAATCATATACATAACCTTCATACGCCCGGCGCTCTATTGAGACAATTTTACCACCATGGGATTTCCTGAGAATATGAGGCTCCTCATACTCAGCATTGATTTTATGGCAATCCTTACAAAGACCAACGAACTTAAGCAGAGCCTCACCGCTAAGTGCAAGCTTGTAGGTGTCATATCTGCGCTTGGTGCGGCCCTCTGCAAATGCAGCCTCTGTATCCTTTGATTTTACTGCCGTTTTTTGCGCCACAATATTACGGTATGCCAAAATCTGCAGCATTTTATCCACTAAACGCTCTGACACAGATGAAAAGACAACACGATTATTGTTTATGCTGCCATCACCATCTATTTCAGATGCAAAGAACCCCGAAAGGAATTCATTATTCGCCTGAAAATACCAATCCGGTAAATCTATAAAGTTGCTATGCTCTTTATAGGCCAAAATACCATGAAAAGCTTCAACAAAGATTCTGCCAAACGCCCTGATCACATCACTGGAAGCAGTGGAATTGCCTTCCCCCATCTCCGTTTCAGTAATATTTATTTTGGGGAATAACGTTGCGGCACATGCTTTAAATTCTTCCAGCAATTTTTTTTCCTGATTGGCAAACTGGATGCACCTTCCAGTTTCATCTATATATCCTTCAGACAGGATATAGCCTATGAATTTCCCCAAAGCCTTATTGACAGGCAAAACAGCCGGAATGCTATGACGTCCACCGTAATAGGTCAGTTCGAGTTTTGACTCATCCAGTTTCAACAAATCACGCACTGCCGCATATTCCTGAATGAAAAAATTGCGCTGGTACATGCTGGTTTTGCTGTCATGGTGATTATTGTTGCGAATGGTCTCGTAGAAATAGGTCTTATAGTCTTCGGGAACAGATTTCCTTACAAAATCACTGTTTGCAATTACGATGCCTTCTGTTTTATGCTCCAAAAACAGGTCAATGAGATTTATTTCCTTTAAGGGCTCCCCATAAAGCTCGGGGAATTCGGGAACAGGAATCTCATCCCCCTCTACCAATTCCTTAACAGTCAGCTCCTTTACAGAATCATCTTCTCTGGTAACTTCCAGAATATGATCCGGAGTAGCATCTATAAAACGTCCGCTCTTAGTTACAATATGATATATGTTTTCGGTGTTATTACGGCGCATCAATTTCTTGATAGGTGTAAATTTGCCCCCCTTGCTAAGAATAGAAAAACCGCAATGGCTTACATCTACACAATCACTATGTGCCTTTTCAAACCAGGGATCAAAATAATCCATGGTCACACGCATGATTTTCCCTGCACCGTTTTTGAAAACTATACGAGACTCAGGAACCAGGCAATTAAATGTAATCAGAGAAAAGTCCTTATCATGGATATGAATCCAGTTCTCCTTGTCCGCCGCGCGGAATTCCTCATCCAGCACATAGTTGTCCACGAAGTGCTTGGCGCCCTCGGCCCCCAATTTCAGCATGATGCCCATGGAAGCATCGGTGTTGATATTGGCATTGTCGCGCTTGAGGTCGGAATCCACGGCATCGGCAAAGAAGATGTCCCGGTAGCTTTCCATGAGGTGCTTCTGGGCCTTGCGGCGCTCGGTGTGCTTCTGGCGATAGGTGATATACTTCTTGGCCACCTCGTAGAAGTCGAACCTCATGAGTTCCTGCTCTACCACGTCCTGGATTTCCTCCACGCCGATGGTATCGCGATCCTCGATGGCACGCTCCACCTGCTCCGTCACAGCGTCGATGTCTTTTTCGCTCATCTGCTGGACAGAATCCTTGTTGGCACCTGCAATGGCATTGCGAATCTTGGAACGGTCATAATCCACGGTGAAGCCTGAACGCTTGGTCACTGTCTTTATCATGCTGCTGCGAAGGGCACGGCCTGTCAGCATGGGGCCGCCCCCATACTATATACGCACCCAATCTCCCTGCCTTTCACTATATATTGTATATTCAACGAATCTTGACAGGTATATATTCTAGCAGAGAACGCCCCTGTCCGCAATGCCCAATGTTACCAAAAGCCTCCCCTTGACTTCTCTACCATTTACAGTAAAATTGATTCTGTACTGTATACGGGAAACAAATCTTTAACATAAAAAGGAAGATAAACCATGCAAATCACCACTACCAGCCAGGACAATTTCATCCGCTGGTTCCTGGCCGCAGGAGCCTATTTCATCTGTCTCATCGCCTTCTACATCGACATAGGGCAGGATATGGGGGCAAAGTATTTCATGCCCATCCTGGTGCCTGTCATCGCCGCCCTGATACTCATGCAGTACGGCAGCCGCATCCCCCTGTTTTCCAAAGCCGCCCTGCCGAATCTTTTGACAGGGCTCCTCTGGTGCGCTGCCTTCCCTTTGCTCTACACCTGGACTTATGAGCAGGGCTGGTATATGTCCCTGATCTGCTATGACTTTCTCATCGGCACCGCCCTCTTTGTGCTGCTGACCTCTCTGGAGTCTTCCCTTTTCCGCCTGGGCTGGCACAAGACCATAGCCGCCTTGATGGCGCTGCTGAATTTCATCGGCATCGTCGTGCCCCTCATCCAGTTCATCTACTACTGCACAGTCTGGCACTGCCTGTCCCCCGCCTCCCTGATGGCCCTTTACCTCACCAACTACCACGAGAGCCTTGACTACATCCAGTCAAATATCGGCGTGCTGCCTGCTTTGGGCATTCTGGCTGCCCTGCTGGCCTTTCTCTATTTCTGCTACAAATGCCACCTGCGCCTGGCAGGCGAACTGGAGGAAGACACCACCGCAGGCCGCATGGGGGCTTTAGCCCTGCTGGTGCTGGGCTCCATGTGGACGCTTTCCTTCTACCTGCCCCAATGCTCCATTGCCAGCCTGTGGTTTGACGTGGATACCTATGTGAAGCAGACCCAGGAGTACAGCCTGGGCCACGATGAACGCCTGAACAGTCTTTCCATCGACCAGAGCATGACCTTGGCGGCCAAGGCACCCGGCACGGTAATCTTCGTCATCGGCGAATCTGCCTCCCGCAACTACATGAAGGCCTTCACCCCCGACTTTCCCTATGAGGATACCCCCTGGCTTTCCTCCATGGCAGAAAATGACAACTTCCTCATCTTCCGCCATGCCTATGCCTCCTGGTCCCAGACGGTACCGGTGCTCCAGCGGGCCCTCACGGAGCAGAGCCAGTACAACGGCAAGGAGTTCTTTAACTCCTCCTCCATCATTGACGTGGCCAAGAAAGCCGGCTATGAAACCTGGTGGTTCAGCAACCAGGGCCGATACGGCCAGTACGACAGCGCCATCACTTTGGTAGCCAAGACTGCCGACCACGCCGAGTGGACGGACGACTCCTACAACTTCACCGACAAGTACGATGAGGCCCTGCTGCCGTACCTGTCCCAGCTTGACCCCACCAAGAACAATTTCGTGGTGCTCCATGTCATGGGCAGCCACATTTACTACAACAACCGCTATCCCTCTGCCTTCAGCAAATTCAAGACTGCCGAGGGCGAGTCTACGGTCACCTCCCGTGAGTCCTATGCCAACAGCATCCTCTACACGGACTACATCCTCTCCCAGGTGTTCAACTACGCCCAGAAGAATCTGAACCTGCAGGCCATGGTCTACTTCTCCGACCACGGGGAAAACCTCGAGATTTCTCACAATCCCGACGTGTTCAGCTTCGACATGGTGCGCATCCCCATGTTCATCTACCTGTCCCCCGCCTACCAGCAAGCCCTGCCTGGCCGTACCAGAGCCCTCAGGGAGCACAGGGAGGAATACTTCACCAACGATATGCTCTACGACACGGTCTCAGGCCTCTTGAACGCCCCCTCCCAACGCTACGAACCCTATCAGGACTTCTCCAGCAGGAGCTACGCCTACAACAGGGAAAACCTCACCACCATGCTGGGGCAGAGGAAGCTCACCGAGGACATGACCGACATGCCCCCCGCCCCGCCGGTGCCGACACCTTGACTACTTCAATATGTTAGGCTATGATAAGAGTAGGGAAATTCTGACATATCAAGCCTTATGCTAAAAGGGGTGACGAAAATGCAAGCCTTAGTCGATTACCAAAAAAGCGAGCGCATCAATGGCACGGTGTATGATATGAGTCCTGCCAATACTAACCACATCCGAATACAGCGAAATCTTTCTGGCATCATATGGAGTTTTTTACGAGGAAAGCGTTGCGATGTTTTCACCGAAATAGGCGTTGACTTCGATGAGGACAACTATTTCATCCCCGACCTTGTCGTGGTCTGCGACCCCAACAAAATTACCCATCGTGGCATCAATGGTGCCCCGGACTTCGTGGTGGAAGTCCTCTCTACCTCCACTCGCAAGCGGGACATTGACATCAAAAAGCAGACTTACGAAAGATTCGGCGTCAAGGAATACTGGATCATCAACCCCAAGGACGAATCCATTGAAGTATATATTCTGAAGAACGGCAAGTATGAGCTGGACAACGTCTACCACAACCTCAGCGAGGAAGACTGGGATGAGCTGGACGAGGACGAAAAAGCCCAGCAGCAGCTGAGCTTGAAGATAAGCCTCTATAGCGATTTGGAAATTCCAGTCAAGGATATATTTGAAATCTAAAAATGAGCTTTCGCACTTTTCATCATGTGCGAAAGCTCATTTTTTATCTGTCCTTCAATTTTTCCTCATCCAATATCGCCCCATACTTGGGCCGATACCAGGAAATAGCCCTGATGGCATTGCAATAGTCCTGCATGGCTTGGTCATCTATCTGTGGCTGGGTATCAACCAGCGGCTCCGGCACCAGGGGTACGGTATCGGCTTTGCCGATGGCGTTTCTGGTGATGAAGAAGCCGTAGTTGACCCCCTTGTTGTTGGTGGTGGTAAGGCTTGAGCCTAACGCCATATACTCAAAGCCCGCCGGGGCAATGAGCTCATAGATGGTAGGCATGATATCTATCTGGCTGCCTGCCGCATCTTTCAACAGTATGCCTTTATGTACGCCCTTGCCCGTCACGATGAAGGGAATGCCGTAGCGCTCGTAGGTCTTGGGCTGCTTTTCCAGATTGTAGCGGTCGCCATGATCACCTACGATAATAAAGAGACTATCTGGGAATTTTTCTTTGGCCGCTTTGACGAAGCTGGCCAGTTCCCGCTGGGCGTACCAGTAATGCCCCAGCTCACGCAGCAGTTCCTCGTCCTGCTGCAGCGTTTCAGGCAGGGTCGCCCTGACCTTTTCCTTGGGAAAGCCCTTGGCCTCCACATCCACATCGTAGGGCGAGTGATTGGAAGCGTTCAGTATCACATGGAAACTGGGGCTATCTGGCGAAATTCCCTCCAAGACCTTGGCATAAAGGCACTCATCCTCGCAGCCCCAGACGCTGCCCGGCACCTCGCCGAAATCCCCCCGACTGTAGAAGTGACTGAAGCCCTGGGCCTTGGTGAAGGCACCGATCCTTTCCCATGTGGCAGGGCCAGCGTACCAGAAATTCGTTTCGTAGCCCAACTTCTCCATCTGGGGTGCCGCCGCCGTGGGATAGGGGGCAGCGAAGGACTCTGGCATGGTGGTGAGATAGAGGTTGGCATCGGCAAAGCCAGCCACCACTCCCGTCACCGCCGAGACAGTGCTGGCGCCATTGGGCAGGAAAGCCGGGCAATAGTCTGTATCCTCCTGCTGCAGCAACGCCCGCAGGTCAGGAGCCACAGGCAGATAGTCATACTCTGGCAGCAAAGGCCAGTTGGCCAGGCTCTCGGAAAGCACCACGAAAACCTGGCGGGGCTTCTCGATAGCCGCCCCCTGTGCTTTCCGACTGAGGTAATCGTCCAGATTGTCTGAATCCGCAGGGTGCCCGGAAAGATAGGCCGCCAGTATTCTTATATCCTCTGTGGTGAAATTCAGCCCGTTGCAGGCCAGCATGCGGCGGTTCAGCTCATAGGCGCGGTAGAGGGCCTGGGGACTGTCCAGAATCGCTTCGTTGAGGAAATCATCCTTGGTGACCCCGGCATTTTCCCAGTCCACCGCCGTCTGCCACCCCAGGCTGCCGCCGAAGATGCCCCAAAGGCTCACCAGATACAAAAGCCCTAGATAGGCTGCCCGCAGGAGATACCGCAAAGGCATGGGCCAGCCTTGCGGCTGGAGCAGTTCTTCCTTAGTGCCAAGGAGCCACTTCAAGATACGGTAGAGCGCATAAGCCAGCAGCAAGGCCCCCGCCAGACGTACAGGCAGATTATACTGCTGCACAAAAGTCCAGAACAGGGCCTCGATATCATCATTGGCCCCATTGAAGACCATCTGATTGTAGTTGGCATGGAAGAGGCGGTAGTAGGGGAACACCGCCACAAAAAGAATGGCCAGCACCGCAATCAGGGCACCGTTCAACGAAAGCCAAAGATAACGCTCTGCCTTTTTCCAAAAGGGCAGGAGATAGTGAAAAGCCAAGGCAGGCACCAAGCTGACCAGGGTCAGCCCCCCTGCCGTCTGCATGCTGAGGCGTGTGCCCCGCACAAGCGCGGCATAGATATCGCTGGCCCCTGTGCCCTCCCCCAGATATTCATATAGTCCTGCTACAAAGATAAGCCGAAAAAGGGAAAGGACTGCCAGGTAAAAGAAAAATACCTTCAGTCCCTTCATAGTTACGCTATGAAATTCCTTCCAGCTCAAGAAAGCTGGTATTTTCACGGCAGGATAATCTCCACTCCATAAGAATCGGCGGCATCCTGAACTTCCTTGTCCGGCAGGGAATCGGTAATAAGGCCGGACAGAGTATCAAGGGTGGTGTAGTTGTAGTTGCCATCGGTGGAAAGCTTGCGGGCCTCTGCTACCACATAAGCCTTCTTGCTGTGGCGGATAATGGCGGCCTTGTTGATACCGTCATCAATGTCATAGGTAGAAACGCTGTTCTCCTTCACATCCACCCCCACAGCACCCACAAAGGCGATATCCGGCTTCAGGCGGGAGATGAAGTCCAGGGTCATGCCGCCCCAGAAGCCATCGCGGCTCTTGTTGATCTTGCCCCCGGCGAACACCACACGAATCTTGGGGTTGCGGGCCAGCACTACCAGAATGTCAATCATATTGGTTACTACGGTAATGTCACGCTCGGACTTCACCAGCAGTTCCGCAATGGCCAGATTGCTGGTAGAGATGTCCAGGAACACCATGTCGTGCTCATGGATCAGGCGCACAGCGGCCTGGGCAATGCGCTGCTTGGCCTCCACATCCGTGTGGCGGTGCTTGCTGACCTCCACCATGTGGCTGTTCTCGCGCAGGCGCACCGCACCGCCGTAGGTGCGCTTGAGCTTGCCCTGCTTCTCCAGGGAGCCCAAATCCTTGCGGATGCAATCCTCAGTGACCTTGAATTTCTCGCTGAGCTCACGCACCCGCACCTTGCCATCCTGGGCCAGCATCTGCAAAATTATTTCCTGACGTTCTTCCAAAAACATGCCTGCACGCTCCTTCTATTCATCTATAAATTATCTGCATTCTTATTTTATATTATTGTACCATCATTGTACTAAATGTCAGTAAACTTAGCAAGCCCCAGAGTTAAATAAACCACAATAAAAGAGCTCCCTGGCGGGAGCCCTCATCTCACATATGGAATTTCTCAGCGCAGGAAAACCACGCGGGCAGAATCAAGGAAGCCGGTGGCCCCGTTCTCAATCAGCACGCGGTTGGCATCTGCCACAGAGAGGACAGGATTGCCGTTGTGATTGTCCAGGCTCACGGCCCGCACCACCAGCGGGTTGCTGCCTGCACGGGCGGCACGGGAAATATCCGTGGTATAGCCTGCCATGCCGTTGGTGATGACCTTGTCATAGTCGAGGTTCTTGTAACCATAAATGGGAGTGCCTTCGGCATTCTTGATGACCGGGCTCATGACGGGCTTGAGGCCCAGGCCGCGGCAGTCAACAATCAGGCCCGTGTAGCCGCCAATGGCACGGCCTGCAGGAGCAGAAGAAGCAGAGCTGCCAGGACCGTAAATGGGCTGAGTGGAAGGAGCAGTAGTGGAAGGCAGGGACGGGAAACCATACTCAGTAGCCGGACGGGGCACAGACGGCTCCACCTTGGACACTACAGGCGGGAAGGACTCCTTCACCTGAGGACGCTCAATGACGGCAGCGGCCAGAGAATTTGACACACCGAACATGGGAACCTGCACCGTTACGCTATAAGCACCATCGCCAAGAGTCTTCTCATCAATAATGCGGGCTCCCTGCACCAAGGCACTCACATGGGTGTGAATAACATCGCTGGTGACCATCATGTTTTCCACGGTGGTGTCAGCATCCACATTCACGCCCTTGATTTGCTCAGCCAGCTGGCGGTAAGCGTCCACAATGGCTGCCCTGCGGGCCATGATGCGGGCCTGCACAGAATTATATGCTGTGGCAGGAGCCACACCAGTACCTTCAGCCGTAACTACAGCGTTGTCCCAGTTGGCAGCAGCAAAGGCAGAAGCCGTCAGCATGACCAGCAGCAGCGCCATCATGCTCATGATGCCTGCAATATGCCTGAAATTTTTCATCCTTTTCAACCCCATTCCTATTTAGTTGATAAAGTTAACGTTGTTTCCTTACACCTATATTATCGTAGATTTTTTCCAAAAAGTAAGTTAAAATTCCATTAAATTTTAAAAGGTTGCATAAAACAACTTAATCAAAGTCACAGCCCCAAAGAAAATGAAGATACCGCCGGACAGCAGCTGCAATTTGCGCTCCGGGAGCCGCTTGTGCAGAAGCGCCCCACAGATAACCCCCATCAGGTCAGCCAGCACCATGGCCAATACCGCGCCCAGGAGCACCAACTGCCAGCTGGGATAAGCCGCTGCCACGGTCAGAGCCGCGAACTGGGTCTTATCCCCCATCTCTCCCACGAAGAAGGCCGCCGCCACAGTCCAGAAGGGGCTGCGGGCAGAGTCATGGGCTTCTTCCTCCCCGGCTTCGCTTCTGAGTGTCCAGACGCCAAAAGCCAGGAAAGCCATTCCTGCTATCAGCTGCATCAGCTCAGGATTCAGGAAACTGCCTATGAGATTCCCCGCCGCCACTGCCAGGGAATGAACCGCCAGTATACCTAAAATCATGCCTCCCAGCACAGGCCGCCAGTGGTACTTGGCCGCAAAGGCCATCACCAGCAGTTGGGTCTTGTCCCCCATCTCTGCCAAGAAAACCACCCCAAAAGATGAAAGCAATGCCTCCATATTTACCTCTGCTTTCCTAAAATGCAAATACACATATATAAAAAAAATCCGCCGAAGCGGATTATCTTTCCAAGTGGTGCCTCAGAGCGGAATCGAACCACTGACACGGGGATTTTCAGTCCCCTGCTCTACCAACTGAGCTACCGAGGCATCTAACAATATATGGCAACGCCGAAGCGTTTCAATCAAAGTGGCGACCCGAAGGGGACTTGAACCCCTGACCTCCGCCGTGACAGGGCGGCGTTCTAACCAACTAAACTACCGGGCCATAATGGTGGCTCACCCGGGGGTCGAACCCGGGACAACCTGATTAAAAGTCAGGTGCTCTACCAACTGAGCTAGTGAACCATGTGAGCATACAAGAAAAGTTGGTAGATCTAAACTAAATCAGGTAGTACATCACTCACAGGTCATTATTATATAGGGTTTTCCATCCCTTGTCAACGCTTGAAGCAAGAAGAAAATGAATTTTTTTTAGGTAAATTACAAAAAAGCGCCCCGCAGGGCGCTTGCTTTACCGGCAACTTCCTATCCTCCCAGCCCGTCTCCAGGCAAGTACTTTCGGCCTCTGAATGCTTAACTACTGTGTTCGGAATGGGAACAGGTG
>JAGBLH010000272.1 GCA_017635515.1 Selenomonas sp. | reverse complement strand
TATTTGTCATGCCGTTTTTACGATAAGGCTGTATTTCTCGTACCTGTTTACCCTGAATCCTGCATGGTGTCTATACTCAGAGCATTTTTTCATGCCACTAACTTAATGACATTGTATTGCTGTACTGGCACATCTCCCTGAGCATAGCATACTCTTCCTTGGAGAGTTTTCGGATTACATTCGATTGAGTTAGATACATCTTGTTACACCTCCTTTCTTGCTATATATATATATTATGGCAAAATAAAGTTTATCCAACTTACAGATTATTCGCTGAAGAAAAAAATAAAAGTGGTTCTAATAGAACCACTTTGAAAGCCCACCCATTTTCTATTCAGAAACGATTACAATCTAATTACAAAACGAATACAATCTGAAATACAAAAAGAATACATTTTGCAATCAGATTGTATTACAACCCTCTTGCATCAAGGAAATGCAGTCAAAATGTATTCGTTTTAGCGCACAAAATGTATTCACTCTGGCACATGAATACATTTTGCAAGCTAAATGCAATACAAAATGCAATCAAAATGTAATACAAACTTAGCCCCTATTGCTGTGCTCCAAATCCTGCTGCGCGGCCTTGAGCGTGAACACAGCTATCTCAGGCGGGCAGCCGATCCGGCAAGGGAACCAGCTCCCATTGCCGGAGTGAACGTACCCATACGAATCGCCTGACTTCACCAAGCCACGATTGTAGCGGAAGATAGGGAAAAGAGGCTGTCCCAGTATGCAGAACTGTCCCCCGTGAGTATGCCCAGTGAGGGTGAGAGCTATGCCGGACCTGGCCCCGTCATCAATGCACTCTGGATGATGTGCCAGAAGTATCGCAGTCATGCCATGGGACACATTGCGAAGCGCCATGCGGTGATATTTTTCCCTGTCTTCCTGAAAGGTCTCCTTATTTCTAGGATAATCCACCCCTGCCACCCACAGAGCCTTGCCAGGGACCTGCACAGCATTGTTCTGCAACAGGCATATCCTGCTGGCAGAAAGGCGCTGACGGACACCATTTATGGCTCGATGATACTCATGGTTCCCGAAGACTATATAGATGCCGTCTGGAAAAGAAGGTGCATAGCCATCCAGTATCCTCACCGCTTCCAAATTGGTCTTCTCATCACTGTCAAACAGATCCCCTGTCGCCGCCAGGATATCGCCTCCCTGCTGGCTGGCTTTCTCCAGCAGCAAGGAAAGCTGCTCCAATGAGAAGAACGGCCCCAGGTGTATATCACTCAGCTGCACGATCCTATAGCCGTCTGGTGCTGTAAGCCTCTTCACAGGCAGCTCAATCTCACGGAGCACCTGCTCCTGATGGTTTTCCATGAAGCCGCCACCAAGGGAGACACCTCCCGCCATTGCAGGATAGAACATAGAATTTCTGATGAAATCCCTGCGCCCGCTGTCAAAGGGAACATCGCACATCTTCCTTGCAGCCAGCCTTGCCAGGATGGCTGCTGTCACCATGAGATTGAAGATAGCCTGGGCAGAAAGCAGGACAATTATCCCCAGAAGAGTATTAGTGCCCATGCCGTAAAGATACGGATTGGGGCATATCAGGAGCCACGCCACAGCCATATCCTGTAAAACGAAGCAAGCATAGGCGATCTTGAGCTTTCTCCCCTTCCACACATGCCAGATCACAACCACTGACCAAACCAGCAAGGGTATGATGACCGGCAAAACCAACTTAGCCATGCAGTTGCCCCCCCTTTTTTTGACCAAGCTCCTTTGCCAAATTCTATGCTTATATTTTAACGCAGCACACACCAATAAACTTACAGATTTTTTTTAAAAAATAAAAGCAGTCCTATCAGGACCGCCTTCAAGAACAATTCACTTCGTATTCAGAAACGATTACAATCTGATTACAAAACGAATACAATCTGAAATACAAAATGAATACATTTTGCAATCAAATTGTATTACAATCCTCTCGCATTGAGTAAATGCAATCAAAATGTATTCAATTTAGCATACAAAGTGCTATCAAAAATGAATACATTTGTATAACAAATGTAATATGCAATTAACTGCATCACCAGCGCATCAACCAACAATCATACCGAAAATATTCTTGTTTTTATAAAGCAAATATGATAGAATTAACAACGGGTAACCAAACTGAAAGGAGCAGAGAGATGCTCCCTCTGCTCCTTGATAAGTTGATGCTGAGTAACCGCACACATACAAAGCTCGGAGCTTGCTTCAACAACATTTTTCTTCAAAGGCGAAAAGTGGTTCTATTAGAACCACTTTTTGTTTATTCTAACCGCCGTAAACCCCTAGATTCATCTATGGGAAGTGTCAAATAGATTGGCATTGACTTAGGAAAAATTCGATGATAAAATCATATAAGGCATTGATATTTTAGCAGGGTATCAACGCCAGAAAGCCATCACATTGTGATGGCTTTCTTTTGTGTGCGCTTGTCAGGAACCAAGCTCCTCGATCTTGTAAATCTCATATGAGTATTTTGGCTTCATGGGGAATTTCTTAGTCACCCATACACAAGACGGAGTAAGCCATTTGTCCGAGACCCATCTCTCAAAAGTTTTGTTCCATAATCTCCTTCTTGTTTCATACTTCCCTTTATTGAGATTCACCAATTTAGGGAACACCCTGTATCTTGGCCCTGTGACACCTTTATTGCGCTGTTCCGAGATATCTGAATGAGCTATCTGCCAGGTAAGTTCTTTCATTTCTTCCTTGGACATTGACGGAGAATATTCTGGCTTAGTGATCCTTGGAAACAGCTCAACCTCAAATGAATTGAACTTCCATGTCCCATTGTTCATCTTAAACCCATCAATGAATGTTACATCCACCCATTTGCCGCCAGTCTTGATATCTTTGCAGATATTCCTTGTAATGAAAACTGCTGCCGATTCACCGCTTTCAACATAGCTGATGTACTCAGGATCATGCTTTATCCACCCCGTCATATTAAGTTCCCTCCTCAAAATACCACCATGGTTGGATATTGGTTGAAACTACCAAAAGCATTTCAAATCCTTACGCCCGCATGATCTTGATATATTTAGCCATGCAAGTATCCCTATGCTTGCTCAGTTCCTCCTCGGTATCATACTTTCCATTGACCGATAAATCAGTGACCTCCATCTGTGCCCTTGTGATAGCCACATAATAGAGGTTCAGCTCCTGAAGGAAATCATAGAAGACCATGCTTCTTCTCTCTACCAATGGCAGAGACTCCATCAGATTCGTATCCTCGACAGGAGCCAGATAGCACCGGGCATATACATCCCCCAGGTCAGGGAAATCATCCTCGATCTGAACACTCTTCCACTCCAGCCCCTTGCTGGTGTGCGCATTGGTCAGCACCACCGGAGCCTTAGGGCTGTTCATCATGGCTGCCTTGTTCTTCATCACATAGAGCATCTTCTTGTACTTGTCTGCTATCCTGATAGCCACATTTATCTCGTTGTCCCCTGTCTCCTCGGCATAATCCTCCAGCTCGTTCTTGTTCTTGAAATCGTTCAGGAAAGCCAGATCGCCAAAGAAATTCCTTCTTCTTTTGTGAATGAACTCATAGACCGCAATGGGCATCTTGAATACATCCTCTGGCCTCTTGAGAAGCAGGACCTCATCCGGCGTGTCAATGTATTCAGCAATGACATCCACCAGCTTGGAATTAGTGCGGGTTATGATAGCATGCTGCTCATTGCGAAGCTCCACCGCCTGAGAGTGACATTTCATTTGAATGTAGGGAACCTGGCCATCGTAGACCTCATTATTGAAGAAGCTCACATAACGATTGGCCTTGTCCAGCACCTCCTGCGTGGAGCGGAAAGAAATCGACAGATGCTTGACCACAGAAGCTTCCTGGCTGGCCAGGGCATTTATAGCCCCACGGAATCCATAGATAGATTGGTGTGAGTCCCCTACAAAAATCTTGCTGCATGAAGCCTTCCTAAGGATATTGAGCATGACAGGATTGGCATCCTGGCTCTCATCAATCAGGATGCAGTCAAACTGCTCAGACAGGCCCTGCTCCTCAGGAGGCAGCATCTCAAAGATTTTCAGGTAATGGTCATGCATGCACGGCAGCTTGCCCTCGCTCACAAGATTGAATATCCTCTGTATCCCTCTGGTAGGAATCACATCCTCATCCGAATTGAGGAAAGCCTTGTACTGCATCAAAAGCTCATACAGCTTGTAATTGTTCAGTAAAGAGAAATGCTCCCGCAGGTCGCTTACCTTTATATTGCCCAGGAAAGGCTTCTGGCGATGGAACAAATGCCTGAATGCCAGGCTGTGTATGGTCATAGCAACGCAGTTGGAAGGAAAGATGCTGCCCGCCTTGTCTGCAATGCTCCGATTGAATGCTAGATACAGGAACTCCTTGCGGGGATTCGCCTTGACAATCTCCACTAGCGTGGAGGTCTTCCCAGAACCGGCGCAAGCATCTATTTTAAGGATCTCGCCCTCTCGAAACTGCTGAGAGGCCTTAATGATTTCAGATTGTTCATTAGAAAGCTTCATAAAGATTCACCTAAACCTTTTTATAAGTGATTCAAAAATCTCCATTTCTTACTGCTTCTCCAAACCAAGAAATTTCTCCAAATTTTGGCAACAATTCATACATGCTAATAATTTCTTCACGAGAAATATCTTGTTCTTTCATAAAAACCTTAATTAAATTGGAACTACATTCTTCAAAAAAACCTAGCATGTAAATTTTATGTTTAAGGGGATCATAAGGAATCTTCTTCTTAAATATTTTCACCATAGTCTGATATGGAAGCTCATCCCTTATCCTTATAGCAGCCCTTACCTGGCAAGCAAGTGAAGCAGGATTTTTATATTTAGGATTGAATCCATCTACTCCGTTCATCTTGGTATTCATTTCCGTCCATCCCCCACCCCTACAGCATAACTCTTTGTAAAATGAGGATTCAGCCCCAGCTTCCTGCATCTTTCCCCGAAAGCCTCCGCATGATACCCCTCCAGGAAGCAGGACTCACTGACCTTGGACGTAAAATGGAAATCGCATTTCTGGATCGCCTCCATAGCCACATCCTTCTTAGTCCTCCTTGGGAACAGCAGTGAATAGCCACCCTCCGGATGGGCGATAGTTCCACGGTCAAAGG
Organism: Selenomonas sp.; assembly: GCA_017635515.1. Classification (GTDB taxonomy): domain Bacteria; phylum Bacillota; class Negativicutes; order Selenomonadales; family Selenomonadaceae; genus Selenomonas_B. The sequence continues at coordinate 7,274 of JAGBLH010000272.1, read as the reverse complement.
ACAGATTGTGGTCAAACAGAGGATGCAGGGAAAGCAGCTCACCGCTGGAAGCATCCATGTAGAAGCCCCAGTTCTTCCCATGCCGGTCAGGATTGGCAATCAGGTAATCCGTCACCAGCATCCTGTTGAAATTCTCCTCATCAATGCGACATACTTCTTCTAATGTATTTCGCCCCGTATATTCGCACCACCGGATGAAATCGTGAGCTGGCACAATGGACACCTCATCGTTGCACATGCTCTTGCAGACACTTATCTTCATCCCCTCCAGATCCTCAAGCCAATAATGCACATGAGGGACATTGGTGCAGTCCAGCAGCAAGCTGGTGCATACCTCCTGCTCGGCAGCCCTGTCACCCTTGGAGCCTTTCTGAAGATACAGCCTCCCATTCTCCCGCTTCCAGGACTTTGGATACGCCCCCTGGTTCGTAAGCTCAGGTGTCCTCACCTCACCTGTGATGGAAGCTGTAGTATCCCCGAACAGAGCCACATGGGACAGCGTTTCATGCAGAGGGTTGTCCCTCAGGCATACATCCTCCCATGTATCACCAGCCGAGGAAGCGAACCAATAATCATCAGAAGCCGAAAGCCCCTTGCAGACAAACATTATGCGCAGGGCGTTTTCCCTGTCAATCTGCTGGGACAGCCCCAGGGCATTCAGGATAAACTTGGCATTAGTCCTGCTTATATCAATGCAACGGTTCGTGAAAAAGTCCATCATGGCATCCTTGTTGGCCACCAATGCACTTATCTGTTCATTGACAGAAAGCATAGCGATATCCTGCGACTGCCTAATCCTGTCCCGCAGCAAGAAAGGCAGGAATTCTTTATTCAATATCTCATATTGATTAGTGTCGAAGTCAAACTCCAATACATCAATATTTTGAAACTTCAGCATAGTAGGCATAAGCATCACCACAAATAACTATCTATCATTTATTCTTTTGCTTTACCTGTGAAATCACTTTGGCATAAATCAGCCTGTTACCCCACAATTTCTTCGCAATATCCTAAAACATAATCCTCTTGCCAGCATTTCATCCATACGTTAGGACTATCCTTTAAATAGTCTCCGAATTTATCCATCAGGGATTCCATTTCTCCTGCGTTATCTCTGCAAATAGTAGGCCATATATCGAAATAGATACAGTCATATTGTTTGTTTGGGGTATATTCAAAGATATTGCCATGTATAATTTTCACTTTCTTGTTGAATTGAAGCTGCGGTGCAACAATATCAATGATATTTTGGTTGGTTTCTACCACAATAACGCTCGTCACATCAACCTTCTCCATGATAGGGAGAAGAATAAGCCCTATGCCCAAACCAGCGATAAGCATATCTCCGTGGGCGTTCTCTACTACCCACTCGTTTGAGATCTGTTCCATAGGGGCATCAGACATCATAATCTCATTGTCAACCATAAGCCGAACATATTCTTTCCCTTCTATAAGATGGTCAAGGTAGATTGCCCGAAAATCATACGGGGAAATTGTAAACTTTTGTATTTCAGCGTTACCCTTTTTTCTATCCTGCAACAAGGTGGTCATATCTTTAAACATGAGCATTCTCCTCTGCCACATAAATTTCCATCCATGTATTTTCTGAGCGCAATCACTGGCTTGCCCGTGGTAATCATTTCGTAAGCCCCACTCCAAAAAATCTCTTCAGTTTTCTTGCCCATGAATCAGCACCATTTGTTTCTGGAATGCCTTTTGCAAACCCCATCCTGCTGTCACATCCAACGAATCGCACGTTCTCTTTCAATTCCGACCTGAAAATACTCGCATCATCATCAACAACAAGCATACGGCAATCATGGAGTTGATTTTTCTCTATATAATCATTTATTTCCCTGGCTCTGTCACCAGATGGATCGCTGCCCGTTCTCCCTGCCACCCTTACTCCATGCTTTCTCAGTGAATTTATGAGCCGCATCACAGGCTCAGAATGCTTCCCATCGTTGCTGTAGCCATTCTTCCATGTCGAAGTAAGGATGACCTTAGGTGTCCCTTGTGAAACAGCCTTGGCATAATCAGAGAATCTTTTGATGCAATTTCCATCAAGCGTGAACATACGCTTCCACTGATTTTTAGTATTCAGAACTCCATCCACATCAAGGAAAATATAATCTATTTTCTCCTGTTTTTCTCTCATACACCACCACAATCCTAACCATAAAAAACCTACCTTTATTATACCACATAAAGAAAAATCCGACAACATTATATGCCCTGCAAAAGGCATAAAAACACTCCCATAACTTATGGGAGCAAAGACTAAAATCTATTGGAATCTCTCGATAAACAATGGAATTATTTTATAAAACATGGTAAAATCTTTATAGGAAATAAAAGGCGGTGATTTCAAGTGATAGTAACCCTGACAGGCCCTTCAGGAAGCGGAAAAACAAGCCTGTTGTTCAAGCTGATGAAGCGGTGGCCCGACAAGATACATCCAATCATATCTTCCACCAGTCGATCACCACGCAGCAGGGAAATCGAAGGCATAAGTTATTACTTTGTGGACAGATCTGCCTTTGACAGCGAGGATATGGTCGAGAAAGTCATCTTCGGGGACAACCTGTACGGGCTGACCAGGGAAGAACTCAGCAAAGCCTGTGCCAGCCCCAAAATCTGCATTGCAATCGTGGATGCCAAAGGTTCCCTCTGGCTGAAGGAGCACTGCGGAGCCATTCGCTTCTACATAAAGACAGCCCCTGGGGTCTCCCGCTACAGGCTCAACAAGCGGGACGGCATCGAGGAAGCCAGGAAGCGCCACCAGATAGACATAAGCGAACACCTTTACGAAAGTGACGGCTACGATGCAATCATCCGCACCAACAGCAAGAACTGGACAAAAATAATCAAACAGTTTGTAATCGCAATAAAGCCCTATATAAAGGGCAATGAGATTCTGAATCTTGAGTAGCACTGATTGCAAGCCGGATTGAAAGGAAGTTGCTTTATGGAGCGAACCGTCCCTATCATGATAGTGACGAAAGGCAATACAGATGGCTCTATCCTGGCAGGAGACAGAGTATGCTATTCCCCTAATGGTAGCCTCAACCTCCTTCATCCTCAATACGGAGGCTGGATGAGCAAGAATGAACTCACAGATTCTATAACCGATTTTGAATATGTAGTCGATCCAAAATATGAGCGTGTCATCACAGCCCGTGGGGAATACACCAGGAGAAAGCAATGCCACTTAGCTAGTGGCAATCCTCTTTCTTCTGTGATATAATTCCCGAAGGAGGATAGAAAATGCAATTGATTGATATTTTGATACGGGAACGAAAAAACAAGACAAAAAATGGATTATATCGTCAGATCCAAATACTGATGGCATATCATTCTAATAGAATTGAAGGAAGCACCTGTTCTCTTGAAGAAACGAGCTTATTATTTGACACATCTTCGTATGGAGTACAAAACCCCAGCAACGATATAACAGAAACATTCAATCATTTTAGAGCCTTTGACATGATTATTGATACTTACAAGCAAAAACTATCAGAAGAATACATCAAGGCCATACATGGCATAGTAAAATTCAACAGCGAAGACGAAAAACGAGGATATGCGATAGGAGATTACAAGAAAATCCCAAACCGAGTTGGTACATTGAGCACAACAAAGCCAGAAAATGTAAGCCGTGATATATCTAGGCTTCTGAAAAACTATAATAATAGTTCATCAAAGAAGCTGGAAGATTTGCTGGACTTCCACATAAAATTTGAGCAGATCCACCCTTTCCAGGATGGCAATGGAAGGGTAGGCAGATTGATAATGTTCAAAGAATGTCTCAGAAACAAAATCAAACCTTTTATAATATCTTCCGATAACAATCTGGCATATAAAGCTTGTCTGATGGCCTTTCAGCTAAAAATGAACAATGCTATGAAGAATTTTGTTGATTTTGCAAAACAAGAACAGTTAGCTTTCGATATGGTAATAAAGGAAATACAGGCAAAGGGGCGATAAATATGCTTTCGCTGTATGAGCAGATCAAGCAGGAACAGGCATCAGATTACAACAACGGCTTATACGGTGCATATAAGTTCAATGTTTTCTCCACCTTGAACAAGCTGTGCAATGCACAGCTCAGTGATTTTCAAATAAGCATATTTATCGAGGACGATGTAATATATGATGAAAACAGTCGCAAATTAAGTAGGAAATACTTCATTCCCAGACTGGTTATGATATCGAATCGTTATACACCTGATTGGCTCCTCGCAAATATAGATGAAGATTTATCCTTGCAGTATATTTGTAGGCTTCATCAAAAAGCAACAAGACTGCCATTGAGAGATATATACCGCATAGATGAATGGTCAGGAAAAATCACTGATCCAAAGAAAGAGACACTTCTAAAAGATTTATTGGATAGAAACTATAGCAGCCCTGAAGAATTTTATAAGGAATTTATTCCCTCATATAAACACATCAGGCCATTCAAACATGGAAATAATCTCATTCTGTATCTCCTGCTCACAAGAGAATGCCTGAAACACAACAACATGCCCCCAATACTTGATGCTTCATACCTCATTAAGACTGACAGTAAGCGAATGAGAAAAGTGCTTGAAGAAGCGACATCTCAAATCTATGACCTAAGATATTAGTACAAAACAGGATTACGATTTGTCGAAGTTGCAAAAATGATTCAGGCAGAAACTCTTTATATTTCTGCTGTGAAGTGGAAATTTTCTGCAATGCGTGATATAATTATAATGGGGGGTGTATATTGAAACCTAAAGAGAGTATACTTAAAATGAAGTAAAGTAATTGGTTCTATTATATGATACAATTGCATAAATATCAGCATAATGAAGGAATGATAAGTATTATGGACTATAGGATTATTGAAGAAAAAGAAGTTTTGCATGAGATGTTTGTTGACTTAATGGCTAAACTAAATAGGATTAACTATAGGAAATCTATAGATACAATGGAAATTCACAGAAAAGCAAAATCTATACTTGATAATCTATTAAGCGATAAAATTAACACACCTGAACACATAACAGAAATAAAAAATGAGTATTTTTCATTAAAAAAAGCATTGATGGAGAATTGTTAAAATGGATATCAGCGAATTCACTCCTGAAGAATTAGATTTTGCAGAAGAACAAATTCTAATAGATTTCATCACTCCAAAGATAAAACCACATAAGAACCCAAAGGCGTTTCTTATATTTGGTCAACCTGGTGCTGGTAAGACTACATTGGCCAGTATATTCTCAAATCAAACAGATATGGATGTATTCTTTGTTAGCGGAGATGATTATAGGAAATATCATCCTCGTTACGATAAACTGGTCGAAAAATATGGTGAAGATGCTGTACTTCACACACAGAAATTTGCTGGCAAAATGACAGAATCTCTTATTCAAAAGCTAAGTGATTTAAAATATAATCTCATCATCGAGGGAACCCTTCGTACCAAAGAAGTTCCTTTGAATACTTGCAAACTTCTGAAGGAGAAAGAATACGATGTAACTTTAGCAGGAATATTGGTTCGACCTGAAATATCATATTTAAGTACAATAAAAAGATTCGAGATGATGAAAGAATATGGTGCCATCCCTAGAAAAACCCCAAAAGAGCATCATGATAATGTTGTTTCTTCATTAACAAAAAACTTAGACTATCTATACAAAAAACATATATTCAATAAAATCGTTATCTATAATAGAGAACAAGATAAAATTTTTGATTCCAATATTACTAAAAAAAATCCAGCAGATATTTATAAAAAAGAATTTTCTCGAAAACTAAGTAAAGTTGAAATAGAACGAATTAAGAAATCTTTTCAAGAATATGCTGGTAAGAAAATCGTGGATATAATTTTAAAACAGTATCAAAATCCTCCTGGAAGATAACAAAAAGCCCCTGAGAACAGGGGCTTTTTTCATTATCTGTGAAATTCACGCTCTTCCTCCAAGACCCCTGCAATATAGGGCATCTCCACCACTCCCCTTCCTCTGTCGTAAGCGGTAAACCATCTGGTGTAGCACGTAAATGAAAAAAGCATGACCGTTCATGGCCATGCTTTTACTTACAGTTTTTCTGAACTTCTTCATTCCAAGGAAGCAACTCATCCAACTCGTCAGGATGGATTTTGAAATTCATGTTGGGCATCCGTTCAAACAAATAGACCAGATATTTAAAAGGATCTATGTCATTGGCTTTGCAGGTTTCAACCACGCTGTAGACGGCAGCACTGGCTGCGGCGCCTTTCGGCGAGGCCGAAAACAGCCAATTTTTACGTCCTATGGTGAAGCTTCTTATGGCACGTTCGCATATATTGTTGGACAAGGCTGCATTGCCGTCGTTCAGGTATACGCTCAGGCCTTCCTTATGGTTGAGGGAATAATTCACGGCTTTGCCAAGTGCAGATTTCGGAAGCGTGCCAGGCTGGGCCTTTTCAAGCCATGCGAAAAAAGCCTCCCAATGAGATAAATGGCTAAAATGACTTTTTCAGCTTTTTCATGTGAGTGATTTTAGTCAATTATCTCATATGGGAGGCACAGTTTAAATACACCGTATTATTTACCGCTTACCCTCTGTCACTACTATTTTAACCAACGCCAAGAATAAAAGCAAGCATTTGTTGGTTAAAGCAGAAAGCCAACTGTTGGATAGTACACCATTATGGTTTATAATTCAAAGAGAAATGAGGTGCTATCATGGAAGATGTTAGATATGACATTGAAACTAGAGCAGAATTGAAGCGAGATATTCGACTTTTCACCATAAATTACCAGGGACACAGCAAGACTTTTGACATGCCAGGCTGGTATCCGTCATCTGAGGAGTGTGAAGCCACCTTCACCCAGAATGACTTGAAGGTATTGACATATTATGGTACACTTAAATTACGAGGAAGTCCGAAGCCCCATGCAGGAGTGCTAAACCTGTGCAGTGGCCACTTCGGCTAGTGGCTTGCCATTGGCAAGCCACTTTTTTATGGCCAGTCTTTGGCAAAGTGGTTCTATTAGAACCACTTTATCCCATTACTGGTGATGTTATCCCTATAGGGAGAAAGGTTTGAAATTATCTTTGAAAGATTGTAGAAATGCATCAGGAGCTTCATTTAACTTTTTATGTGACGGATTGTCAAACCAAGTGCAACGCTTTTGAAAAATGAACCTCATATGGTGTTTTATAATCTAGACATTTCCTCGGACGCAGGTTCAACATGATAACCTTTTCCTGTATGTAATCGTCAGGAATGTCTGTGATGTCCTTACCTTTGGGCAAAT
>JAGBLH010000271.1 GCA_017635515.1 Selenomonas sp. | reverse complement strand
GGCATCATGGAGGCCACGGGCCTTCGCACCCTCTCTTATGAGGAAGCTCTGGCCTATACCAGAGGCATCACGGTGGAGGACCTCAGGAAGGGCTACAAGAGCACCAAGACCACGCCCTTGGGACGCAGCGGCCGCCTGACGGAGGTTGCTGACACGGTGATGTTCCTGGCCAGCGAGAGGGCAGGCTATATTCACGGTGTCACCTACAATATAGCAGGCGGCAAGACCAGGGGCTAAAAATACATACCATCAAGGCTGGCACATTATCCCCTTTGTGCCAGTTTTGGTCGTGTTGGGGGACGGTGCTTAGGCAAGAGCTGCAGGTGTCCTTTACACAAAAAAGGGAATATGGGATAATACCGAGAATAATAGACACTTAGGCATGTTAAAGCAAATTGGCCCGATAGAGGGGGAATGGCTATGCAGCCGGTGGAAAGACGGATTTTGGTCAAGGTTGCCAACATGTATTATGTGGAAAACCTGAAGCAAAGCGAAATAGCCCAGCGCATGGGCATTGACCGCACCACTGTGAGCAAGTATCTGAAAAAGGCTTTGAAAGACAAGATTGTAAAAATAACTGTAGAAAGCGATTCTTTTGATGAATTGGAGGCGGCCCTGGAGCACAGGTTCGGCCTCAAGGAAGCCTGCGTGGTACCTAAGAGCTACGATATGCAGGTCATCAAGCAGAATATGGCCAGAGCCGGACTGGCTTTGCTGCGCCGTATCATTGACGACGGCAAAGTGGTGGGGCTGGCCTGGGGCACTACCATCAGCGAGCTGGCCAAACTGGCAGAACAGGAGAAAAACTCTCCGGCGGATGTGGACTTCGTGCCCTTGGACGGCGGCCCTGAGAACATCGACAGCGAATTCCATGTGAATACCGTCTGCTATCAGATGGCAAGGGCCTTTGGCGGGCGCAGCCATTATATTTACGCTCCGGCTATTGCCAGGACAGCGGATATACGCAAGGCTATCCTGCAGGATGTGAACTATGAAAAGATTTCAGCTTTTTGGGAAAGGGTGACTATAGGCATCGTGGGCATCGGTGCCCCGGTGAAGTCTTCCAATCTGGTCTGGGCAGGCAGCTTTGGCCGGGAAGCCATCGAGTCTCTTTCCCGTACGGGAGCGGTGGGGGAAATTTGTTCTGTTTTCTACGATATCAACGGACATGAGGTGGAGACACCTTTCTCCGACCGCATCATTTCCGCAGGGTTGGAAAAGATGAAAGGCTATGAATACAATATCGGACTGGCAGCCTCCAGGGAAAAAGTGCCTGCCATTATGGGGGCGCTGAGGGGCAGGCTTATCAATGTGCTGGTTACTGATGAGGAAACAGCCAAGATACTTTTGAACGAATGACTGAAATTTGAGCTTATCTGCGCTAATATGTGTATTTTGCCTATGGCAAAATTTGAACAATTGCGTTATACTGATAGTTGTATGGAAGCATAACTTTTGAATATGAATTGTGTGAAATAAGTAAGGAGTGTTGAGCAAGATGAGTTTGCAGTTGAAATCCGGCTTTGCTTTTGATTATGACAATCTCTATGGCGAAGGCAAAGTCACCGAGGCTGATCTCAAGAGCTACGAGGAAGATCTGAAAAAGGCTCATGAGGCCATGAAGGTCATGCGCGAGAAGGGCTTTATCCGCGCTCATCTCTCCAAGGATGGCGAGCCGGAGAAAGTTCTGTTCAGCCAGCTTCCCTATGTGAAGGAAGGCAACCTGAACAGCCCCAGCTCCTTGAAGCGCCTGGGTGAGCTCACGGCTCATGTGAAGGACAATGTGGATGTGGTGGTTTCTCTGGGCATTGGCGGCTCCTACCTGGGCAACAAGGTGCTCTTTGATGTGCATTGCGGCGAGTTCTGGAATGAGCTGCCCAAAGAGGAGCGCAAGGGCTTCCCGAAGGTGGTCTTCAGCGGCCAGAACATTGACCCCCGCCGCACCGGCGATATCATCCACTATCTGGAGAACAGCGCCAAGGTCACCAAGTCCCATGAGAAGCGCAACCTGAAGGTGCTCCTGCTGGTTATCTCCAAGTCCGGCGGCACCCTCGACACCATGTCCAACTTCATGGTCATTTATGATGCCCTGCAGAAGTTCGACAATATCGATGTGGAAGTGGTAGCTGTCACCGACCCCAACATGGAGAAGCAGACCCTGCTGAAGAAGCTGGCTATCGAGAAGGGCTGGCCTCAGTTCGCCGTACCCGATGGGGTAGGCGGACGCTTCACCATCTTCTGCGAAGTGGGCCTCACCTTGGCTGCCTGCATTGGCTTCGACATCGAGCAGTTCCTGGCTGGTGCCAAGGCTATGGATGAGGCTTGCCAGAATGATGATATCTGGCAGAATCCTGCTATGCTGAACGCTGCCCTGAAGTTCGCCGCTGCTGAGAAGCACGGCCGCGACATCGAGGTCATGATGCCCTATGGCGACTACCTCAAGTCCGTGTCCGAGTGGTACATCCAGCTCCTGGCTGAGTCCCTGGGCAAGCAGTTCAACAAGGACGGCAAGGAAGTCTGCTATGGCCGCACTCCGCTGGTGGCTGTGGGCACCACGGACATGCATTCCCAGACCCAGCAGCATCAGGAAGGCAAGCTGAACAAGGTGGTGCAGTTCATCCGCCTGAAGGATTGGGACAATGACCTGACCATCCCGGATGTGTTCCCCGAGGCCAAGAAGCTTTCCGATATCTCCGGCGTCACCATGGGCCAGGCTCTGGAAGTGGCACGCCAGTCCAACGAGGACGCGCTGGCTTCCAACAAGCGCTACAGCGCCTGCTTCACCCTGCCGAAGCTCAATGCCTATCATCTGGGCGAGCTCCTCTACATGCTGGCCATGAGCGTGGCATACGAGGGCGAGCTTTCCAATGTGGACGCTTTCAACCAGCCCGGCGTTGAGGCTTACAAGCGCATCATGGGACCGAAGCTGGCTGAGGTCAAGGCTGCCAATCAGAAGAAATAAGGCGCTAAGGGTATACGCATAGTTTCATTAGTGCATAGTTATCAAGGGATGTCCCTGAGCTGCCAAAGGCTTGGGGGCATTTTTTTATTGTTGAAGTTTCGGAGGTGGGGCGTTGCAAAGCTGGAAGAAATCCGCGCTGGCGGCCCTGCTCTTGTTGGTGGCGCTGGCAGGCTGCCTGTTTGCTTCGGAGCCGGAGGAAGATGAAGGGGGGCTCATCCTCAAGGAACCGCTAGCAAAGACGGAAGAAAGGCGGCCAGCGCATCAGGCCATAGCAGGCAGCGAGCAGGCGGCAGCCTCCAAGGGGCTGAAAGACCCCTTTACCCTGATGCACGAAACAAGGGAGGAAAAGAGCAAGGCAGCGGAGAAGAAAACTGCTGCTCAGGCAGCGAAGCCGGAGCAAAGCCCTGCTCTGCCTATGCTGCCCAAGCCTGCCCCGGCTGCCAAACCACCTGTCGTGCAGGAGCCAAAACTTACAGGCATTATCTCAGGGGCTGCAGGGCAGCTGGCCTTGATTGACTATGGCGGGAAGTCGCTGACCCTCTCTGCTGGTGAGGGAGCAGGGGGCATAACAGTGACGGCTATTGAACCCAGGCGGGTTTGCGTAAGCACGCCCCAGGGGGAGAAATGGCTGGAACTGCCATAAATGGGGGTGAAAATGTGAATTTATTTGTTCGTGCTATCTGCACATCCTTTGTGATGCTGCTTTTGGGGGCAAGCAATGTCCTTGCCTCTCCCATGACCATCCAGGCCACGGAGGGCAATGTCCGTGCCCTGCTCCTGGGGGCGGCCCGCATGGGCGGCCTTGACCTGGTGATGGACGATGCGGTGGGAGGGACGGTGTCCCTCTCCCTCACCGCCGAGCCGGAGGAAATCATCGACTACATTGCCTCTGCCAAGGGACTGGTGGTGCTGAAGGAGCAGGGCGTCTATCTCATCACCCTGCCGGGCAGGGGCAGCCGCAGCATCCATGTCTACACCCTGCACCATGCAGATCCCAGGGAAATTGCCCGCATGGCAAAAATCTCCTTGGTGGAAAAAGGAGGAACGGCAAGCAACGCCAGTGACAATACAGATAAGGGAAAAGGCAGCAAAGCCTCGGAACCAAGGGCAGATGATGCGGAAAGTGTGCGGGTGATGGCTGACCCGTCCACCAACTCCGTGGTACTCTACGGCACCCCCGCTGAGGCGCGGGCCATGGAGGAAATCCTGAAGAGGCTTGATGTGCCAGCCAAGCAGGTTTCCCTGGAGGCCAAGATTGTAGCCATTTCTAAAGATGCCTCCCGTGACCTCGGCGTGGAATGGAGCTGGCAGTCCCACCGTCAGCCTCTGGAGCGCAGCTGGCGGCAGCGCTGGGAGCAGGAAAGCTACATCAAAGACCCCAGCAGCAGCACTATCCGCTATGGCATTGGGCCGGGAGTTTTGGGGTACAATGTTTACCTTGATGCCAAGGTAGATGCGCTGGTGACCTCCGGCAAGGCCAAGCTGCTTTCCCGTCCCAATATCACCACCCTGCAGGGACATGAGGCGGTCATAGAGATTGGCGGGGAGGTGCCGGTGCCGGAGCAGACCACGGCCAACAATATCACCACCAACTCCATCAAGTACCGCAAGGCAGGCATTATCCTGCGCTACACGCCGCGGGTCAATGAATTCGGGGATATCACGGCCTCGGTGCACACAGAAGTCAGCTCGCCTCTCTATGTAGATGATATCAAGGCCTACCGCTTCCAAACCCGCAGCGCCGACACCAATGTGCGCCTGCGGGATGGGGAGACCATGGTCATAGGAGGCCTGATTGGCAGCGAGGAAGCGCAAAGGCTGTCCAAAATCCCCTTTTTAGGTGATTTGCCCATTTTGGGACATTTTTTCAGGCATACTTCCAAAAGTCATACAGAATCAGAGTTGCTGATTTTCCTCAAAGCCCGTATACTAGAGGATAAGGATATGATAGTGACCGATACAGAAAGAATAGAGGAAAATGCAAATGGCAATAAAAATCTTGATAGCAGATGATCATACCCTGTTCCGCCAGGGCATCAAACGGGTGCTGAGTTTCGAGGACGATCTGGAAATCGTAGGCGAGGCCGAGGATGGCCAGGAGACTCTGGCCCGCACGCTGGCTCTGCAGCCGGATGTGCTGCTCCTGGATATCAACATGCCGGGCACCACGGGGTTGGAGGTCACCAAGCAGCTGGCAGAACTGGGCAGCAAGACCAAGATCATCGCCCTCACCATCCATGACAGTGACAACTATGTGCTGGAAATGCTGAAAAACGGCGCCCTCGGCTACCTGCTGAAGGATGTAGAGCCCAGCGTATTGGTGCGGGCCATCCATGTGGTGAACGAAGGCAACGCTTTCATCTATCCCCAGCTTTCCGAGCGCTTGTTCGGGGATGTGCCTGAGGGAGAGGATTTTGGCACCCTGGCCAAGGAGATGTGGGACGCCGGCCACAAAGAACGCATCACTGCCAGGGAGATGGATGTGCTCCACTGCATGGTGAAAGGCCTGTCCAATCAGGACATCGCCAAAGCTCTGGGCATTTCCGAAAAGACTGTGAAGAACCACCTGTCAGGCCTGTTCCACAAGCTGAAGGTCAAGGACAGGACCCAGGCGCTTATCTATGTGCTGAAGAATAAGATTGTTTCTCTGGAGTAAAAGAAAAACGCTGCCGATGGAGAATGTTCTCCCTTGGCAGCGTTTTTTCGTATGCGCTTTTGACATTCATGGAAGGTGTTTGGAGTTTATTTCACCAGCCATTCTTTCAGAGTACGCATTTCAGAATCAAACCCCACCCCTATCATGAAAATCCGTCGCTTATCTGCCTGATAGGGCAGGGCATAGCCCTTGTCCTCTATTTGTGCCAGGGCTTCGGCAGCGGGCTTGTCTACCTTGAATTCGAAGATGTAGACAAAATCATCCGTTTCCAGTATGCAGTCAGCTCGTCCCCGGCTGCTGTGGACTTCACATTTGACGAATTGGCCCAGCAGGGTGAAGACGATGTAGAGCACCGATTGGAAGTAATGCTCGAAAGGCGCATCATTGGTGGTGTAGGGGATACCCGCAAAGAGGGCGGTGAGGATGTCGCGGGTTCCTTCTGTATTGCCTGATTCCAGGCAATCATCCAGGGCGAAGATGTCCGTTCCAGAATTGGAGATGGCAGCAGGCGTGTAGGCGGGCAGCAGGCTTTTCAAGAAGCCGTATTTCACTTCTTCATTTGGAAAGCCCAGGATATAGCGGTGACGGCGTTCATCATAATCCCATATTGTAAGATAGCCTGTCTGGTAGAGCAGAGGAATGGGATCTGGATTTTCATAGCGGTAGTCTGTCAAGGAATCTCCTGTGGCGTACAGGGTACTGTCAGTGAATCGATTGGCCGAGAGTTTTATTTCCCGTACTCGTTGCACCAGAAAGGTGGGAGTGCCGGTAGAAAACCAATAGGCATTGAAACTTTTGTCTGCCAGGGCATTCAGGAGGCTGAAGGGATTGTATACTCCTTTTGCATGTGGGAAGAAATGATAGCCGTCATAGTTTTTTTTCAGTGCTAACAGGCATTCATCAGGGCTGATATGCTTGTGCTGAGCCAGAGCTGTAATTTCTGCAGAGAAGCAGTCATTCAGTTCTTCTTCTGTAATGCCGCAAATGTCGGTGAATTTTTCTGACAGCGAAATATCGCGCAACTGGTTGAGGTCGCTGAAGATGCTGACCTTGCTGAACTTGGTGACCCCGGCGATGAAGACGAACTGCAAGTAATCATCGTAGCTCTTGAGGGTGCCGAAGAACCCCTTGAATACGGCTTTATTGTGTTCTTCAAGGGCAGCGTTGCCCAGCACCTCCAGCAGCGGTTTGTCATATTCATCTACCAGCACTACGCAGCGGCGACCTGTTTTTTGAGCTGCAGCCGTCAGAAGATATTGGAACCTTTCTTCTAAAGGGCGGCTGGCATCTCCACCATAGGTATTCTCCCACTGGCGCAGCATTTTGTCTAAGATGCTCTCTAAGGCTGTATCTTGCTGATAGTTTTTGCCATTGAAATCAAAGTAAAATACTGGATAAGGCTGCCAAGGATTATCCCTTTGTGCCTCCAGTTCCGCTATCTCCAGCCCCTCAAAGAGTTCCTTCCTGCCCTCCCAGTAGGCCTTGAGGGTGGAGAGGAAGAGACTTTTGCCGAAACGGCGGGGGCGGCTGAGAAAATATTGTTGACTGCCAGAAACCAGTTCGTATATATAGCGGGTTTTGTCTGCATATGCATATCCGCCTTCCCGTAACTTGGCAAAGCTCTGCATCCCTATGGGGAGCCGCTTGTTGTTCTTCATGGCACTGACCTCCGTTCCTGTCAAAAAGTCGTCTGTTTTACTTTCTTTGTTGGAGTTTGCTTACGAAATCCTGTGCGAAGTCGAGTATCTGGTTGCGGGTATCCGGAGGGAACTCCAAAAAGGTCAGCAGCAGGCACTGCTCCCTGTCGGAAAGGGCCAGCTCCTCAGCCAACTGCCGGACGAGCTTAGGCTTCTGATCGATGAACATATCCCCGGTGCCGTGACGCAGATATTCTTCATTTATATGAAACTCGCTGACCAGCTGAGAAATGACACGCTCCGTAAGGGGGCGTGTTTCTTTTTCGTACTGGCCGATGGTGGTTTGGCTTAGATTTATACGGGCACCGAAGTCTGTTTGGTTGAGGTTCAGTGCTTTGCGTATGGCTTTTAAGCGTTTGCCTATGCTCATCAATCATATCCCTCCTTGTTAGAAGTAGTATAGGTTATATCATAGTGAAAAGCAATAAAATATATAAATGACTTGCAATTGTAATTGAAAAACACTATAATGTTAGCAACGATAAGGGAGTATTAGGGAAAATCACTATTTGAAAAGGTATAGTGGAATAAAGCATATACTTGATGCAATACGGCGATTATATGCGAAAGTGAAGGCCGTGAAAATGCGATAATTATTGTAGGCAGAATGTAAAGAGGTGGATGTTGTGGGAATTCGTCGAGATGTTTTCTATCGACAAATTGGAGCCAAAATCGCATATTATCGGCTCTTCTGTACCTTGGGTAGACAAAATCTAGCAAGTATCCTTGCTATACCTACGCTCATGCTACTTGTAATCTAAGAGCCTCTTCTCTTGCTCTTCGACGTTCATTTGCAATGTCCCTCATCATAGCCTGATACTCC
>JAGBLH010000270.1 GCA_017635515.1 Selenomonas sp. | reverse complement strand
ACAGCTGAAGGAAGCCATTGAGCAGGGGCAGAATTTCAGCGCAAAATACGCCGAAAGCATTCGCATAACGCTGCCGATTCGTTCCGCCATCTACTTTCTGCCACAGGTCATTGCGCAATTCAGCCGTAGTTTTCCCGCAGTCAATGTCATTCCCAGTTTTGACTGGCAGCATGGACAGGAATCCTTCCTGCAAGGCGAACAGGACGTGACCTTTGCCATGGAATACACAATGAAGCGCGTACCGGATGTGACCTGTCATCACCTATTTGACAGTCACATCTACCTGATTACCGAGAAAAATGACGCCCTGACAAAAAAGCCGCTGGTTACGCCCAGCGACTTAAAAGGTCGTACACTTATGGTAGGCGGCGGCTCCCCGCCCATGCTGCGTGCCCTGCAGCAACGCATAATCAGCGAAATCCATGTGGACTATTTCAATAGTCCCGACCATGACAATACCCTCACCAACGTGGCTGCCCACAAAGGAGTATGCCTGGCACCCGGTTTCTTAAATGACCACAACGGCGAATTTGCCTGGCTGGACTTTGAAAGCGATGTCGTCATCCCCTGCGGTGTCTACACCCATAAAAACGACAAGCGCAAGTCCCTGCACGCCTTCATTGAACTTTTGCAGCACTTCTACCGTGACCAACCGGATTTCAAGGTCTAGGGCGTGTTGATTAAGTCACTTAGCCATTCTTCACTGGTCAAGCCCATTTAATCAACACGCCCTAATCAATGATGCGATATTCATTTCTGCCCTCTAACAAAAATCCCATAACTTTCTCACGAAACAGCTTATAGTAGGGGCGCTCCATGAGCATGGCATGAGCTGCCCCGGGTATGATCTCCAGCTGTGAGTCTTTATTGGGCAAAGTTTTATATGCTTCTTCACACAGTTCTGGAGTTACATACGGGTCATTGGTCCCTGCAATGATAAGCACAGGGGCTTTTATTTCTTCGGTGGGAATCAGCCGTATTTTGTTGCTCACCAATAAATCACGCCGACCGCCATTGGGGCTGTTATCCTTGTCATAGTGCCAAGCGTTGGCAAGGTAAGTGTCTGCCACGGCTTTCTCGGTGATATTGAAGTCTATGCTGCCGTCAGATGTCTTTTGAAAATCATCTGCTGCATGTTCCCAAGTATTCTTGTGGAAAGGTTCCTTTACCCGTACATCACCAAGGCCGGCCACGATAGGAGCATAGAGGACAAGCCTATGAACCAAATCCGGGTATTTTGCAGCGAAGCGCCCGCTGGTCACGGTTCCCCAGCTCCATCCCAAAATATCCATAGAAGGGAGATTATGTCTCGCCAGAATGCAGCGTACTGCTGCTGCTATATCTTCGGCTGCATAATCGCAATCCGGCAGGAACCCGTCCTTGACCTCTCCTGATCTGCCAAAGCCTGCTATGTCCAGCAGCCATACTTCAAAGCCATGACGGGCAAAATAGCGTGCCAGGCTGTAATCCCCATAGTCAACATCAAACTCATGGGAGGAATAAGTCACGCCATGCACGAGCAAGAGGGGCCTTTTCTCCAGTCCATTCTGCTCTGCATAACGCTCCAAATGCAACTGTATGCCATTCCGTTCCAGAGGAATATTTTCTTGTAATATTTCTCCCGCCCAGGCAACGGAAAAACACAAGAAATTCAACACCAAACAAATGATGGTAATCCTTAACACTCTCACTATCTATCACTCCTTTTTAAACCAGGCATAGAGCCGCTCCTAATGAAAAAGGCAGGAGCTCTGTCAACATGCCTGTGATGACATTATACACCCGCATCGACCAATTTCCTATGGGCATCCATCTCTGCCCATAGGAAAAATATATTTTCTTTTTGACCTATTGACTTTTTGACCTTTTGGCGTATAATAATAATTGCAAAAGGGAAAGGAACCCAGGAGAAAGGGTTCAGCCCCATGCAGACATAGTTCCTAATCCATGAAAGGAGATTGATCATCATGTTTGGTCTGGTTCCATTTACAACTGGCAACAATTTTATGAGAGAAGAAGGCAAGTTGTTCAATCACCTGCTGGATGCCTTTGATGCCCCATTCACTAGCACAAGCAGTATTGGCTTCAAAGTCGATGTCAAGGACAACGGCACGGCCTACGAACTTACCGCCGACCTTCCCGGCTTCAAAAAGGAAGATATTTCCTTGAGCTACGATAGCAACTATCTCACCCTTTCCGCTAAGCGGGAGGACAACAACGACCAGCAGGACGATAACGGCAACTATATCCGCCGGGAGCGCAGCTATGGCCAGATGACCCGTTCCTTCTATATCCCCGGCATTGATAAGGCCAAAGCCGCCGCTGATTTCAAGGATGGTGTGCTTAAGATCCAGCTCCCCAAACTCCAAGAGCAGATTCCTGTTTCCCACCAGATTCCCATTTCTGGCTGACCGATCTCATACAGTCTCATCTCTCCCATGAATCCCTAGCATAATAACAACAGCAGCCATATGTCTAGCTTCTGACATGTGGCTGCTGTTGTTATTTAAGCACCTATGAAAATGAATACAGGGCAATTGCTTTCCTTTCCCTCTCCAGCTCCTTAGTCAGAGAACCATCTTTGCCCAAACGCTGGCAAAAATAGTAGCAAAAAACGGCCCTACTCATGCGGCCTTTTTCCATTTTCTCCCCCAAAAGCGGGAACAAATCTCAAATCAATCCCAGCCGCTGGAACGCATAGGCCAGACCATCATCGGCCACAGCATCCGTCACAAAATCCGCTTTGGCCTTTATTTCCTCGCCACCATGGAAGGCAGGTTACGCATGGTCAGACTTCAATCCGGCTCCGCACATGGACAGCAGCGCCTCTTGCGGCCTGCCATACTTTTCGCAGTAATGTTCGTAGCCAGCATAAACAGCCGCCGTAGTATGTTCACAGTAAATGCCCTGGCGGGCAATTTTTTCCCGCGCACTTAGGATTTTATCCTCGGGAATGGTTATCCCCTGCACTTTGTATTTGTAGATGTATTCCAGGATCTCCGCACTGCGCATGGGCATGCCTATGGCAATTCCCTCGGCCAGGGTCGGCTGCAGCTGTTCATAAGTTATATCTGCAGCACCAGCTGCCATTGCCTTTACAAAGGGCTGGCACAATTCGCTTTGCACCGCCACCACTTGCGGCATGTGGTCAATGCTGCCGCTTGCGAGCAGTTCTTCCAGCCCCTTCATCACGCCAAGGAAGAGTGTGCCATTGCCTACAGGTACAAAAATATGCTCCGTGATTCTGCCTAACTGCTCATAGGTTTCGTAAATATATGTTTTGGTACCCTCATAAAAGAACGGATTATAGACATGATTGGCATAATAAACGCCCTCTTTTTCTACCTTTTCCCGGCAAACATCGGCACAGTGGTCACGATCCCCCGGTACAATCACAGCCTTGGCACCGTGTGCTTCAATCATGCGGATTTTCTTATCCGATGTCCCTTCCGGTACAAAGATTTCACAGGCAATGCCAACTCGTCCGCAGTAGGCGGCCACACTGTTGCCGGCATTGCCGCTGCTGTCCTGCACCACTTTGTCTACGCCCAAGGATTTGATATGTGCCACGAGCACTGCCGCCCCCCTATCCTTGAAGGACAGCGTTGGCATATAATAATCCATCTTGAATAAGGTGTGCTCATCAAAGGATATAATCGGCGTCATTCCTTCACCGAGCGTAACTTGCTGCCATGCCTCACCACGCAAGGGCATGAAATTATGGTAGCGGAAAAGTCCCCAGACCTTGTTATCTATAAGGTCCACAGAATATGGGGGCGGTACATAGTCCAATTTCCACAAACCGCCACATTCACATTTGCTTTTTCGCGTCGCGACATCCTCAGTATGCCCACATTTCGCACATACAAATTTCATAATGGATCCCCTTTCCCTTAAAAATCACAATCTTCCAGTAAATTGATAATGTTAATATATCATCAGTGAAGTCCTGAAGCAACACCCCAAGGCTCCTGTCAATGCTGACAGGAGCCTTGGGGCTGAAATCTTCTTTTAAAGCTTCTCGCCGTTGCTTTCGATAACCTCCTTGTACCAGAAGAAGGATTTTTTCTTTTCCCGGCGCAGGGTGCCTTCACCCTTATTGTTTTTGTCCACATAGATGAAGCCGTAGCGCTTCTCCATCTCACCTGTACCGGCGGATACCAGGTCAATGGGGCCCCAGGTGAGGTAGCCCAGGAGGTCTACGCCGTCTTCGTCAATGGCCTTCTTCACTTCGCTGATGTGAGCGCGGAAGTATTCTATGCGGGCATCATCGTGTATCATGCCGTCAGCCTGCTTGTCTGCTTCCGTCTCGTGGAGGCCGATGCCGTTTTCCACGATCATCATGGGCAGCTCATAGCGCTCCTGCACCAGGTTCAGGGCATAGCGCAGGCCCACCGGATCAATTTTCCAGCCCCAGTCGGATTTCTTCAGATAGGGGTTGTCCACCCCACGGGAGAACTCGTCTGCATCGTCATTCTGATGAACAGAGCTCATGACCTCTGTCTGATAGTAGCTGAAGGCGAAGTAATCCACCTTGCCGGCCTCCAGGATTTCCAGGTCCCCCTCTGCCATCTCGATATGATAGCCCTTGTTCTCCCACTCTTTCAGCACATAGGTGGGATAATGCCCCCGGCACTGCACATCTGAGAAGAACCAGGTCCTGTCCATTTCCTTCAGCGCCAGGATGGCGTCTGCCGGGCGGCAGCTTTCCGTATAGACAGGGCCGATGTTCAGCATGCAGCCAATCTGGAACTTGGGGTTGATTTTATGTCCTTCTATCACAGCCTTGGCAGAGGCCACGAATTCGTTGTGGGCTACCTGATAGAGCACCAGCTTCCTGTCTTCGCCCTCTTTGTAGGTGAAGCCGGAGTTGGTGACGGCGAAGAAGGGAACATCTGTGTTGCGCTGGTTGTTGATCTCGTTGAAGGTCATCCAGTATTTGACCTTGTCTTTATAGCGCTCAAAGCAGGTGGTGGCGAATTTCACGAAGAAATCCACGACCTTGCGGTTGCGGAAACCGCCGTATTCCGTCACCAGATGGTAAGGCAGCTCGAAGTGGCAGAGGGTCACTACCGGCTCGATGCCCAGGCGGTTCATTTCGTCAAAGAGGTCATCGTAGAATTTCAGCCCTGCTTCGTTTGGTGCCTCCTCATCTCCCTTGGGGAAGATGCGGGTCCAGGCAATGCTGGTGCGGAAGGCCTTGAAGCCCATTTCAGCCATGAGGGCCAGATCTTCTTTATAGTGGTGGTAAAAGTCGATAGCTTCATGGTTGGGGTAGATCTTGCCCTCGATGACACCATCGGTAATCTCCCTGGGCTTGCCGTAGCCGCCTACGGTCATGACATCAGCCACGCTGATGCCCTTGCCGCCCTCCTGCCAGGCTCCCTCCAGCTGATGGGCAGCCACAGCGCCGCCCCACAAAAATCCTTCAGAAAATGACATAACGTAAACCTCCTAAGATAAGTTTTTATGCTAAGGTGCTCGGGGCACAGGCACAGCAACGCTTCACTTGAGATTTTGCCTGCGGCAAAATTTCACGCATCCCCAATCATTTGTAAAATCAATATCATCCTTTCGACAGTTGACAATATAGCACAGACTTTTTCTCACTTCAATCCGTTTGGGCGCTTTCGGGACGGTGTTCACAAAAAAAGAGAGCCTGACGGCTCTCGTGTAAACAGTGTTTACAAATTATATACAATTTATGATATATCCAGTGTCACCATAAACGGTCTTTATCTTCATAGTGACCCAGGCAGTTATCCATGCGCCCGGAAAATTCTTCTATGCCATCAAAGTCCTGGGCCAGCAGCAGACCAAAGAGCACATCCTGATAGTAGCGCACCCCCACCGAAAAGATCATGCTGCCCATATCCATATAGTCAAGAGTATTGGCATTGGCCACATAGAGGAATTCGTCGGCGTATTTGGCCAAGGGTGTTTTTTCTGAAGATGAGAGGAGCACTATGGGAGCGCCTTGCTGTTTCAAGATCTTTGCCGTCCTGAGAAGCCTTTTATTGGAGCCGGTACGACTGATGATGACGGCCAGGTGGGAAGAATCAGAGAGCATGGCCTGGGCCAGTTGGGAGGTCAGGGAGATGTTGGCTACCGCCACGCACTTCACCTGCAGCAGATTGTAGACCATCATCTGGGCCAGCTGGAAATTTTGGTCATAGGCATAAATATCTATGACTTTGGCTTCCCGCATCATCTGCGCCACCCGCACCACCTGCTCCATCTTCATCTCGTTTTTGGTTTCTTCGATGGACTCTATTTCCAGAGCGGCCATTTTCTGGACGATACCCTCGGGGCCGTCCAGGGCGGTGATGGGACGTTTTATCTTTATCCCCGCGCAGGGGACAGACTCTGTGCGGTTCACTTCGCTGATGAAGCGCAGCTTGAATTCGTTGTAGCCCTTCAGCCCCAGCTTCTGGCAGAGTCGGAAAATGCCTGCGGGGCTGCTGTAGGTCTTTTCTGCCAGCTCCCGGATGGAAAGCTCCGCCATTTCCCGCTTGTGGCTGAGGATGTAGTTGATCATATTCTGCTCTGCAGGAGAAAAGCGTTCCGGCTCCTGCATCTTTCTAAGCAGCCGCATAAATCGCCCCCCTTTGTGCTGATTTCTCTTTACAGTATAGCCTGCAGGAAAAAGGAATTCAACAACCGAGGTGCCTCTCACACTTTTCCCATTTCCCTGGCGATGTATTTGCCCGTAATGCTCTCCTTGCTTCCGACTGCCATTTCCGGCGTGCCGCAGGCTACGATGCGGCCGCCTTTGGCGCCGCCTTCCGGGCCCATGTCAATCAGGTAATCCGCATTGATGATCACATCCAGATCATGCTCGATGACAATCACGGTAGCACCGGCTGCCACCAGACGGTCGAAGACCTGCAGGAGTACCTGCACATCCAGCGGGTGCAGTCCAATGGTTGGCTCATCAAAGATAAAGACAGCATCTGCCTGTGTCCTGCCCATTTCACTGGCCAGCTTCAGCCGCTGGGCTTCGCCGCCGGAGAGGGCAGGAGTATCCTCCCCCAGGGTCAGATAGCCCAATCCCAGGTCATTCAGGGTTGAAAGCTTCCCATAAATCTTCTTCTGACTGGCAAAGAGCGGCAGCGCCTCCTTTACGGTCAGGGAGAGTATTTCCGGCAAAGCATAGCCATGCTCTGCCCCTTTCCCCTGCCAAAGGACAGTTTTGACCTCCTCGCTGTAGCGCTGGCCATGGCAATCCGGGCAGGTGATGGTCACATCGGGCAGGAACTGCACATCAAGGGAAATCTGGCCTGTACCATCGCAGGCGGGACAGCGCAATTTGCCCGTATTATAGGAAAACACCCCTGCCTTCCAATTTTTCTCTTTGGCCATGGCAGTGCCGGCATAGAGCTTGCGCAGTTCATCCAGCACACCGCTGTAGGTCGCCACAGTAGAACGGATGTTGAGGCCGATAGGCGAGGCATCAATCAGATTGGCCCGGCGTATGCCCTCGGCACTTATGGCTCTGACCTGGGGCGGCAGTCTGCCCCCTGCAGCACTGGCCATCAGGGCCGGCAGCAGGCACTCCAGCACCATGGTGGTCTTGCCCGAACCGGATACACCTGTCACCACCGTCAGCCTCCCCTTGGGAATATCCACCTGCAAGGGTCTTACCGTATGCAGCTGATCTGTTTCCAGATGGATGGTGCCCAGCTCAAACATCTTTTCCCAGGATGCGCGCTTCCGCAAGCCGCAGTTGGCCCCACCGTGCAGGAAGGGTGCAATCTTGGAGACTTTGCTTTCTGCCGCCGCCTGCATATCCCCGGCAAAGAGCAAATTGCCCCCCTCGCTGCCGGCCAGCGGCCCTAGCTCAATCATATAGTCAGCATGCTGCAGCACATGCACATCATGGTCCACCAGGACCACGGAATTGCCATCCCGCAGCAGGCTGTCAATCACATCCAAAAGCCCCTCAATATTAGCCGGGTGCAGGCCGATGCTGGGCTCATCCAGCACATAGAGCACCCCTGTGGTTTCATTGCGCACGGCTCTGGCCAGCTGCACACGCTGGCGCTCACCGGTAGAAAGGGTGCTGCTGGCACGATCAAGGGAGAGATAACCCAGGCCCAGCTCCTTCAGCCTGCGGGCGTTATCCAAAAAAGACTCGGCAATGCTTTCGGCCATGGGGCGCATTTCCTGGGGCAGGGTATCCGGCACAGCCTTCACCCAGGGAATCAGCTCATCAAGGGTCATGGCCGTGGCCTCGGCCAGATTTTTCCCGGCTAGTTTAGTAGAGCGCACCTTCGCTGACAGCCGTGTGCCCTGGCATTCCGGGCAGGCAGCCTCATGGAGGAATTTTTCCACCCGCTTCATGCCCTTTTCGTCCTTGACCTTTGCCAGGGCATTTTCCACCGTATATACTGCATTGTAATAGGTGAAGTCCATCTCAGCGGCCACATTGGTCTTTTCATTGACATAGAGAATATGCCTTTTCTCTGCCGGGCCGTGAAAGACAATCTCCCTCTCTGCGGGGGTCAAGTCACGAAAGGGCACATCGATCCGCACCCCCATTTCCTTGGCGATATCCTTCATCAATGACCACATCAGCGTCTGCCAGGGAGCCACCGCCCCCTCGGCAATGGACAGGCTTTCGTCCGGCACCAGGCTGGCCTCGTCAACCGTACGCACAACGCCTGTGCCGGAGCAGCGTGAGCAGGCGCCTTCAGAGTTGAAGGCCATGGCCTCAGCCCCGGGGCCATAAAACTCCTCACCGCAGACCGGGCATTTCGTGGGCAGCATCAAGGCCACATCCATATTGGGCGGGCAAAGATGCCCCTTGGGGCAGGCATGGCTCCCCAGGCGGGAAAACAGCAGGCGCAGGCTGTTCAACAGTTCAGAAGCCGTGCCAAAGGTACTGCGCACTCCCGGAATTCCCGGACGCTGATGAAGGGCCAGAGCCGCCGGCACATGGCGGATTTCCTCTACATCGGCCTTGCCCGCCTGGGTGATACGGCGACGGGTGTAGGTGGACAGCGCCTCCAGATAACGGCGGGAACCTTCCGCGTACAAGGTTCCCAGCGCCAGGGAAGACTTCCCCGAGCCAGATACCCCGGCAATGGCCACAAGACTCCCCAGAGGGATGTCCACATCAATGTTTTTCAGATTATGCACCCGGGCACCTCTGACGATGATATTTTTAGGGCGCTCTTTACCTTTGTTTTCGCCTGCAATCGAAATTTCCTCACGAACACCAGCTATATCAGCCATAGCATAAATCTCCTCACGATTCATTGACCAATTTCCCGGTCATATGCTCAGGAATCAAGGCCAGGCACTGCACTCTGGACAGGGCGAGTTTCAATTCCTGTTCCAGATACGCTTCGTCATCAGTAAATTTTCGCACCAGGGAGCTGCAGATTTTTCGTGTCTTCTCCTCATCCGTCACCAGCTGCATCCTCCCAAAGACTACCACGCTCCTGATGTTGAGGGCCCAGTCACCAGGCTTTTGCCAGCCTTCATCGTGAACACAGTAGCTCACCTTGTCACAAGCCTTGATGGCATCCATCCTGTGCCCTTCTTTAGCGCTGTGGAAATAAAGGACACCATCCTCCTCGCAGTACCAATGATTCATGGGAATGCCGTAGGGATAGCCATCGTCCCCCAGCATGGACAGCACGCCCCGCTTCTGCTCCCGCAAAACTTCCCTGCACTCTGCCTCCGGCAGCTGCTGCTTGAATCTCCGCATCTTCCTAAACATATTATCCTGCCTCCTACAAAAACAGCGCCATCTTCTTATCTGCCAAGACCTAACGATAAGAAAATGACGCTCCTCCCATTACCCGGTGGCAATAGGTGTCAACTAATATTATGCTTCATAGCATAGGGCAAAAAAACGACTTTGTCAATGTCAACTACTGTTTTTAGGCACAGCGACTTGCCTGGGGCAGAATGATGCGGCCCTGGGCTGCCGGGTCGTCCATGATGATTTCCTTAACCCCCGGCACCTTGATTATGCCGGATTTAGGATTTTTGATGCTGTCCACCACGGTCGTAACCTCTGCTTCGACCTCGGATTTTTCAAAGGCCAGATCCGTATCCACCATACGGCAGTTCTTGAGTTTCAGCCCCTTGCAATAGCAGAAAGGCTGTGTGCCGATGATAGTACAGTTCTCCAGAGTCAGATTCTCCGAATACCAGGCCAGATACTCGCCGCGAATCACGCTGTTGCGGACCGTCACATTTTTGGCATGCCAAAAGGCGTCTTTGGTGTTCAGCTCACAATCGGCAAATTCTGCGTCCTCAATATACTGGAACGAATATTTCCCCTGCAACGTTACATGGTCAAAATGCAGCTGTTCGCTGCGCAGCATAAAATATTCGCCCTGCACCGCCGTATCAGCCATTTTGATATTTTTGACTGACCAGCCAAACTCCGTTGAAATGATATCGCTGCCATCTATGCGCACATCAGCACATTCCCGCAGGGCTTTGATGCCATGCAGCTTCGTACCTGCAATGTGAATATCCCTTGAATACCACAAGGCCGCCCGGCAAAGTTCCGTAAGCTCGGAATTTTTTATCTGCACAGACTCATCATGCCAGAAGGGATAGCGCAGATTGAAAAAGCAATCCTGCACTTCAATATCGCGGCCTTCCTTCAGCGCACTTTCCCCATCTGCAGGGCCATCGAAACGGCAGGCAAGGAGCCTCACCCCCGTTTGCCCATACAGAGCCCGTTCTTCGTCAAACACCTGTTCTCTATATAATTCCATCTTATTCCTACCTCCCTGCCAACAAATCATACAGCAGCCTGCTTCACTCTGCCTCGAGCTTCACCTTCACTCCATCACGGTTTAATAAAGCGGTCATTTCCTGTTGTGACAGCTCAATATGTCCCAGCCGCGTATAGGCCCAAGAATTAGAACCATAAAAAATAACCAGCTTGTTCCCAGCATAAAGGACAATATCACCGTATTGGGTGGTGGTCTGCTTATCTGCGCTGACAATGCTTTGCCCAATAGAGCCCACCTGTTCAAAACCGCCATAAGGTGACAGCTCGATAGTCAAAGGCAGCAGCTTCTGCAACGCCGCAGTAGAGGCATTTTGCTCCCAGGTGACGGGGACGGCAGTATTATCAATGGTCAGCTTCATCGCTTGTTCCTTCTTTGCTCCTGACACGGGCTCACTTTCTTGCCGGGCAGCACTCTGTACCTGCACCCTGCTGCCGGTATCTGCCCCAGCCTCCTGTGCACCTGTGCAGCCTGACAGCATCAGCAGCATAGACAGGATGACCCCGCTCACTATCTTCCTGTTTGGCATGCGCTATCCCTCCCATGCTTACTCTAGCACTTGAAGTGTACTCCAAGTCAATAGCCATTCATAAAACACCGCCCTGCAAAATCTTATACATTCGCAGGGCGGCATTTCAGGTCTTACTTCAGATTTTTGTCAAAGAAGGCAGCCAGTTTGTCAAAGGGGATCAGAGCTTTATTGTCATAAAGGTCAATATGGGATGCTCCGGGTACGATTACCAGTTCCTTATTGTCTCCCTGCAGCTTCTTGAAGGCATCTTCGCCAAAGTAGCGGGAATGGGCCTTTTCGCCGTGAAGCACCAGCACAGCACCCTTGATTTCATCAGCATAGGAGAGAATCGGCATATTCATGAAGGAAAGAGCCGAAGTCTGATTCCAGCCGCCGTTGGAGTTCAGGGAACGGGGATGGTAGCCGCGCTCCGTCTTGTAGTAGGTATAGTAATCCTTCACAAACCAGGGAGCATCTTCCGGCAGGACATCTGGCACACCGCCGGCATTTTTATAGAAGCCGTTTTTGTAATCTTCAGTGCGCTGGGCATTCAGGGCTTCCCGATTGGCGTAGCGTTCCCTTTTCAAGGTTGCTTCGTCCTTATCCTTGTCAAAATAGCCATTGGCAATTACCCGGCTCATATCGTACATGGTGGAAGCCACAGTAGCCTTGATGCGGGTATCGCTGGCCGCTGCATTGAGGGCCATGCCCCCCCAGCCGCAGATGCCGATAATGCCGATACGGTCTTTATCCACATTCTCCTGGGTGGACAGGAAATCCACTGCTGCGGAAAAATCTTCGGTGTTGATGTCCGGCGAAGCCACATAACGGGGCTGGCCGCCACTTTCCCCGGTGAAGGACGGGTCAAAGGCAATGGTCAAAAAACCGCGCTCGGCCATTTCCTGGGCATAGAGGCCGGAGGACTGCTCCTTGACAGCACCAAAGGGGCCGCTGACGGCCAGGGCAGGGAGCTTGCCTTTGACATTCCGGGGCACATACATATCAGCTGCCAGCGTAATGCCGTAACGGTTCACAAAAGTCACCTTGCGGTGGTCAACTTTGTCGCTCTTGGGAAAGACCTTGTCCCACGCCTGGGTAAGCTGCAATTTTTCTGCCTTGATCATCCTGTCGCTTTTGACTTCTGCACTCTTCATACCTGCCGCTCCTTTATCTGCTGCCTGCACGCCATTTCCCATCAGGCCAAAGGACATCACGCCTGCCATCAGGGCTGCCAGAACCATCTTCTTGCTTTTGATAATTTTCTTCAACATTTATATGCTCCTTTGCTTCACTTGCACCTTTTATCATTTAGCTTGATTACATTATAGCGATGAGGTTCTGTAATTACCAATACTTATAAGAAATATCTCGATATGCCTATCAGGCATATCAAAGTCAAGACCGAAGCTATTTCAGTGAAACAATGTTCCTAAGTCCTTTTCCCCTCTTGCCTGCCACCTTCACTGTGCTTACAATGGGAGGTGGCAATAGTGACTGAAAGGGAGAACATCATTATGGAAATGACTGGTAAAATCTGCATGGAGGAAAAAGCCTCCTCACGCCTGGGCAGGCGGGTGCCTGCTATCCTGGCTGCCCATGTAGTCATGGGCTTTGCCGTGGTGCTCATGCGCTTGAGCCTTTTCGGCAATGACCCCTTCTCCTGCATGAACCTTGGCTATGCAGGAGTGTCCGGCCTCAGCTATGGCACCTGCGTGATTATCTTCAACCTGGCGCTGATTATCCCGGTGGCTCTGCTGGACAGGAGCTACCTGCGCTTTGGCACCCTTATCAACATGTTCATGCTGGGTATCATCGCTGACTTCTGGTATGCTCTGCTGGGGCCGCTGGCCATCTTTGCAGAGCCCTCCCTGCCCCTGCGGGGACTGCTGCTGGCAATTGGCGTGGTGCTGACCTGCCTTTCCTGCTCCCTCTACATGAGCTCCAGGCTGGGCATGGGCCCCTATGATGCCATCGGCTGGATACTCTCCGAGCGCAGCGGCGGCAAAGTACCCTTCCGGGTAGTACGCATCCTCATTGATGCCTGTGCCGTCACCATCGGCTTTGCCTGCGGCAGCATCGTGGGCCTGGGCACTTTGGTCCTGGCCTGCGGCACCGGCCCCCTCATTGAGTTTTTCAACCAGAAAATAAGCCTGCCCCTGCTGTATGGGGAAAGGCATTAAGATGTGAACCACC
Organism: Selenomonas sp.; assembly: GCA_017635515.1. GTDB lineage: Bacteria > Bacillota > Negativicutes > Selenomonadales > Selenomonadaceae > Selenomonas_B. Next base: position 520 of record JAGBLH010000270.1, on the reverse strand, counting down.
ACGCAGTAAAGAGCACAAGATAAAGGCAATTTTAAGCTGCCAATATCTTGTGCTCATTTTTCTAAATCATTATTATCTACTCGAACTTTAAGTTTTAACTTTTTCTGACTCTGGTGTCGAGATTCCCCTTGATTTCAAAAAATGTAAATTAGAAAACTCAAAGCCATTTATTTGCCAGCCTCGAGCCATGGCATAATATTCAATGTGCCCCCACAATTTGTAGCAAAAGCTGTTGCGAATGAGTAGCCCCCATCTCAGTTTGATGTTTCACATGTACAATAGTACTTGGAAAGAAGGTGAACATCATGCTGAGATTGCCTAAAGACGACTCCCACGCTGTTTATAAGCAGCTCCTCTCCCAACGCATTCACAACAGCCGCCTCAAGCGCTTCGACAAGAAGAAACTCAAGCTGGCAGTCAAACTCCAGGCTCTTGATCTTTCATTAGTTGACGAAATCATGCGCCCCTTTCTACTCAGAGGAAGGTCGTCCTGCATGGCTACCTTCCTCGATGATGCGTT
>JAGBLH010000269.1 GCA_017635515.1 Selenomonas sp. | reverse complement strand
TTGCAGGGGATAATATCAGAAAACTTCGAGAAGCAAAAGGATTATCACAGGATGCTCTCGCAGATAAGTGTGACCTTGACAAACGTGCTATACAGCGGGCAGAGAACGCCGCATCATCAAAAAATGGTATGGGAATCCAGATGTTGGTGAAGATAGCCAATGGTGTAGAGGCAACGCCAAATGATTTGCTGGAAGGTACATTTAGCTGCGGCGTGGATGCCAAACAAATGGAACTTCAGCATCTGTTTGGTCAGATGACACCGGAGCAACAGAATATTATACTGAGTACATGCAGGCAGTTTGTAAATCTAAATCATTAGAGCCGTTCAATCAGATTGAGATTGAACGGCTTTTTTGGCGACAAATTTGTCGCCAAGGATGAACAAATAGCGACAGTCTTGTCATCACATTTTTAAGTCAGAATTTATAAAATATATACAGCAAAAGCAACATCTATGAAATTTTTTTGTTATAGGGGGCAACTTTTGAGGGTTATCCTGTATGTATATAAGTAGGGAGGTGATTAATAAAAAGCACAATTTAGCCTGTTGCAGGTTGGCAACATAAAAAATAATTAAAATTACTCTCATTGTCCGAATAGCGCTATAAGGACGGGGGATGCATAAGAGTTCGTGGCACAGCCGATTGGCTGCGCTGAGAACGAAGATGCTTCCACCCGCTCCATTCGTGCGCCGTTTTGGCTGTTGGAGCCTGTGGTCATCTTCGGCCACAGGCTTTTTTGCTTTCCCCCGTCCCCTCGGACGGAAAGGAAGGCAAATCAATGAAAATCAAACTTAACGACACCACCAGGGACTATTCTGCCAGGGAGGTAGCATCACTCAAGCAGAAGGGATATCGTTTCTATTTCAGCATAAAGATGGGCGTATATGTACCGGCACAGATTCAGATTCATGAGAATGGAGAAGTTCGTGATACTGATGTGAGTGAGCTGGTCCGGCGCAGGGCCAGGGGCGAAAAATTCCTCAAAGTGAAGGGGCGGCCTGTCTATGCTCTCACAGATGCTGACACCTACTCGGCTATCATGCGCCCTATCTGGAGCGAAGATAAAAAGGAAGCACGGAGGTTGCATTGCATTTATGAAGGAAAGGCTTGCTGCAATGGGCGGGACTGCGATAACTGTACCCAGCCTGTGTACAGGATGAAGTCCTTGGAGAGGGCAATGGAAATCAATGACTTGGAATTGCATGATGCAGAAGCCTGTGATGGTGCTGACGCGGCTGAGATTATGATTGGCAAGGAACGTAATAACGAGTTGTACAGGGCAATTGAGGAACTTGATGATGTTGACCTCAAAATCCTTCTGCTGACTGCAGCAGGAAAGTCCGAGCGTGACATTGCCGAAGCCTTGGGATTCAGGTCTAAGGAGAGTATCAGGAAGAGGAAAAAGAAGTTCTTGCCGCGCCTTCAGAAGCAGCTTGAAAAATTTTTATAAAAGTGGTGTCCAGGGAGTGAGTTTATGTCCTCTTGATAGTGAGAGGACATAAACCTCTTAAATTTTCATAAAGGGAGTGGTTCCTATGAGGGAACAAGCTGCTATCGCAGCCGACATCGCTGGTCATATGCGCCAGCTGGCCGATGTATTGGATGAGTTTGCTCTTAGCCTGCAAGGTAAGGAGCAGACACCGGAGGCTAAGCCGGAGCCAAAGGCTGTACAGCCTTCACTTGAGGAGGTGCGCACCGTATTGGCGAAAATCTCGGTAGCCGGGCATAGCGATGCTATCCGGGAAATCATCGCCAAATTTGGGGCGGTGAAGCTCAGTGACATTGCGCCGGAGCATTATGCGGAGGTGCTGAAGGAGGCGGAGAGCATTGGCAAGTAGAAAACACGCTGTCCTTTCAGCCTCAGATGCCAGCCGCTGGTCTGCCTGTCCACCGTCAGTCAGGCTTTGCGAATCTCTGCCTGAAACTACGAGTGATTATGCCAGGCAGGGTACGGAGGCACACGCCTTGTGCGAGTACAAGCTCCGTAAGGCGCTGGGGGAGCGGGTGCGCGATCCGACCAAGAAGCTGATCACCTATGATGCAGAGATGGAAGAATGTGCAGAAACCTATGTACAGTTCGTTATGGAGCTGGTTTCCCAGTTCCGTGAGAAGAGCAAGGATACACTGGTATCAGTAGAGCAGCGGGTGGAGTTTTCCGATTACGTGCCGGAGGGTTTTGGTACAGCAGATACCATCATAATCTCTGGCAAGACCGTCTGTATCGTGGACTTCAAGTATGGCAAGGGTATCGAGGTCAGTGCCGACCATAATCCGCAGATGATGTGTTATGCGTTGGGATGCATCCAGCTGTTTGATGCGCTCTATGACTTCGACACTGTGCTGATGGTTATTTTCCAGCCACGCCTCGCCAACATCAGTGAATTCCAAATCTCCAAGGCCGACCTGCTGACCTGGGCGACAGAAACACTCGCTCCTGCGGCCAAGCTGGCCTATGCAGGAGAAGGTGAATTCGTAGCCGGAGCGCATTGCAGGTTTTGCAAGGCAAAGGCAACGTGCCGCAAGCGGGCTGAGTACAATTTGGAACTGGCCAAGTATGACTTTGAAATGCCACCAATCCTGGAAGATGCCGAGGTGGAGGTCGTGCTTGCCAAGGCTGACAACCTTATCTCCTGGGTGAGTGATATCAAGGCGTATGCTCTCCAGCAGGCTGTCCAGGGTAAGAAATGGTCAGATTGGAAACTGGTAGAAGGACGTTCTAATCGGAAATATACCGATGAGGTTGCTGTAGCCAAGATTGTCAAGGAGGCTGGGTTTGAGCCGTATGAGCAGAAATTGCTCGGCATTACGGCAATGACCAGCCTGCTGGGAAAAACTAAGTTCAATGAGTTGCTGGGGAATTGCATCACCAAGCCGCAAGGTAAGCCGACACTGGTGCCTATGAGTGATAAGCGGCCTGCGATGAATACCGCAGCAGATGATTTCACGGAAAATTGAGGAGGAAAAACATCATGGCAAAATTCAACAATCCTACGAAAGTAATCACTGGTCCCAAGACTCGCTGGAGTTATGCCAACGTCTGGCAGGCCAAGTCCATTAACGGTGGTGCGCCTAAGTTCAGCGTATCCCTTATCATCCCTAAGTCCGATACCAAGACTGTGACGGCTGTAAAAAATGCCATTCAGGCGGCTTACGAGGAAGGGCAGAGCAAGTTGAAGGGTAACAGCAAGTCCGTACCGGCTCTCTCCGTCATCAAGAATCCTTTGCGTGACGGCGATGCGGAACGTCCGGACGATGAGGCTTACAAGGACAGCTATTTCGTCAATGCCAACAGTGCTACTGCTCCTGGTATTGTAGATGCTGCCCGCAATCCTATCATCGACCATTCCGAGGTTTACTCCGGGGTGTATGGCCGTGCCAGCATCAACTTTTACGCATTCAACTCCAATGGCAATCGCGGTATCGCCTGCGGGCTCAACAATCTCCAGAAGATTGCCGATGGTGAGCCGTTGGGCGGCAAGATGCGTGCCGAGGATGATTTCGCCGATGTGGATGACGATTTCTTGAGCTGAATAAGGGTTCGGCAGCAGGGACAGCGGGGGGATTTCCTTCGCTGTCTTTTGCTACAGAAAGGATGTTGACATGAAGTGTATATCTATTGACCTGGAAACCCGCAGCAGTGTGGACATCAGTAAAAGCGGTGTCTATAAATATGCAGAATCCCCGGACTTCGCTATTCTGCTCTTTGGTTATGCAGTGGACGGAGGCGAGGTGCGGGTTATTGACATAGCCAATGGGGAGTCTTTGCCACAGGAGATACTGGCGGCACTCACTGATGAAAAGATTATCAAGTGGGCGTTCCATGCTGCCTTTGAACGTGTATGTCTGTCACGCTATCTCTTGGATTTGGGCATGAACCTTAATCCCCTTCTTGATGAACATCCACTATCAACGGAGTGTTCGCGTTTCCTTAGCCCCATCGGCTGGCATTGCACTATGGTCTGGTCAGCATACATGGGCTTGCCGTTATCATTGGCAGCTGTTGGCAGTGCTCTGGGCTTGGAAGAGCAGAAGATGACGGAGGGCAAGATGCTGATTCGCCGTTTCTGTACGCCGCCATTCCAGCAACCGCAAGGGGATAAGTGGGAACTGTTCAAGTCCTACAATCGCCGCGATGTGGAGGTGGAAATGGCTATCCAAAACAAGCTGTCGAAATACCCTGTGCCGGATTTTGTATGGTATGAGTACGTTATCGACCAGCATATAAATGATCGTGGCATACAGCTGGATATGATATTGGTGGGAAATGCCATCAAGATTGATGAACTCACCAGGGATAGGCTGATGGCAAGCCTCAAGGCAAAGACGGGGCTGGAGAATCCTAACAGCGTGGCTCAGATGAAAGCCTGGCTCAAAGGACAGGGCATTGAAACAGACTCACTGGATAAGAAGGCCGTGACATTACTGCTCAAGGACGCTCCGGCATCTGTAGCAGAGGTGTTGGAACTTAGGCAGCAGTTGGCAAAATCATCCGTAAAGAAATACCAGGCCATGCAGAATGCGGTCGGCCAGGATGGGCGAGCCAGAGGAATGTTTCAATTCTATGGAGCCAACCGTACTGGGCGATGGTGCTTGACAGGTGACCACGAAGTTCTGACCAAAGATGGATGGCGGCGTTTAGACGAATGGAATGGTGGACATATCGCTGTATGGAATGCCAGCAACGAATGCGTGTCATTTCAGCCCTCCAAGGTGCTCTGCTTTGACTATGAAGGCGAAATGTATAATTACCGGGATGTCCGCATTGACCAGTGCAGTACGCCCGACCACAAGATGCGTGTACAACGGCGTTATGGATGTGAATGGGAAGATATGACAGTTGCCGAAATGTCAAAGTGCCGTCCTACTATTCCGATAAACGGATATCGCTATCATCGTGGTTGTGCCAATCCGGTATGGCTCCGGGTTTTGATTATGACTCAAGCCGATGGCTTCTACACATCTGATGGAAGTGTCAGATTTAACTTTAAGAAGGAACGTAAAATCGCTCGTTGCAAAAATCTGCTCCGTAAAGCGGAGATAATGTTTACTGTCCACAAGTTCAAGGATGTCACAGATATCAGTATTCCTGCACGGGCTGTACCTCTCTGGCTTCGTCAATTCAGGACTAAGACATTTGGTTTTTGGCTTCTTGATGAAAATCCCGACATAATTTTCGATGAACTTCCAAACTGGGATGGCTACTGCCCCGCTCCGAATAGTATCCAATATTGCACTTGCAATAAGCAGAATGCCGATATTGTTCAAGCCTTGGCGCATATGAGTGGAAGGTCTGCGATTATTAAACTCAAGCATCGGAACATTGAAAAGCACCCCAAATGGAAGCAGGCCTATGTGGTAGACATATGGCTCACTCCTAAAAATTGCCACGAAATAAGGGTCAAGCCGGTAGTGACCGATTTCACTGGCAAAGTTTATTGTGCGGAAACGCCAACGGGATATTTTCTTGTCAGGCGAAATGGGAAGGTCTGGATTACAGGCAACAGTGGACGGCACATTCAGCTCCAGAATCTGCCCCAAAATCATCTCGACAATTTGCAAGAAGCCCGTGAGCTTATGCGACAAGGTAATTTCCCCGCCTTGGAATTGCTCTATGATTCTGTTCCCGATGTCCTGTCACAGCTTATTCGCACGGCGTTTGTTCCAAAAGATGGCAAGAAGTTCATCGTAGCCGATTTCTCCGCTATCGAGGCGAGAGTGTTGTCATGGCTGGCCGGGGAAAAGTGGCGCATGGATGTATTCGCCAAAGGCGGAGATATTTACTGCGAAACGGCAGCCAAGATGTTTCATCGTGTGGTTGAAAAGCACGGCGAAAACGGACATCTTAGAAAATTTGGTAAACTTGGGGAGCTTAGCTGTGGTTACGGCGGCTCCGTAGGTGCGCTCAAGGCTTTCGGTGCATTGGAATCCGGCATGAAAGAAGATGAACTGAAGCCGCTGGTGGACGCATGGCGGGAGGCCAATCCGCGTATCGTGGATTTTTGGTGGGCTGTTGATATGGCCGCCAAGACCTGTATCAAGGAACGTACCCAGACGGAAACGCACGGTATCAAATTTATCTATCGTGGCGGCATGATGTTTATCGAACTCCCCAGCGGCAGAAAACTGGCCTACGTCAAGCCTCGTATCGGAGAGAATCGGTTTGGCGGCGAGTCAATCACCTATATGGGGTTGAACACTGCAAAGAAGTGGGTACGGCTTGAATCTTACGGCCCCAAATTGGTGGAAAATATCACCCAGGCCATCAGCCGTGACCTGCTGTGCTATTCCATGCAGACCTTGCAATGCATGGATATTGTCGCCCATGTCCATGACGAGCTTATCATCGAGTGCGACAACAGGATATCTCTTTCCGCTGTGTGTGAGCAAATGGCAAGAACACCTGCCTGGGCAAAAGGACTGCTGCTACGTGCAGATGGCTTTGAATGCGACTTTTATCAGAAGGACTGAATTTTAATCCTCCGGCAGCAATGTCGGAGGATTTTTACAAAATCTGGTGACCGGAATCATAAGAAATGTCCTCTTATAAGTGAGAAGAGTTGTTTCTGTTTAGGAGGTAATAGCATGTTTTATGTCAAGGAAACCATCAATGATGCTGTAGAGGTTAAGGTCGAAATCAACGATGAGAATGTCTTTTGCCATTGCCCGCGTTGTGGCAAGGAAGTTCATGTGGACATCAATGAGTTCATGGGAGATGAGGATTTTGACCTTTATGCCACCAGCCTTTACTGCGATGATTGCGGCAGAAAGGTACGGTGCGACAAATGATAGGTTACCACAATCATGAGGGCTACGCAGACCCCACGGCATATGCAGCCCTTAATAATGTGATTCAGGAAAATCGTTTTATTTACATTTGTTCTCCCTATCGAGGCAGTCCTCGTGTAAATATCATGCGGGCCAGACATTATTGCAGATTTGCTGTAAGCAAGGGGCGCATACCCCTTGCTCCGCATCTGTACTTCCCGCAGTTCATGTCGGATGTGACGGAGCGGGATAAGGCTATGGAGATGAACCTTGAATTGCTGAAGCTGTGCAGTGAGATTTGGGTGTTTGGCAGTGAAATCAGTGAGGGGATGGCCTGGGAAATCAGCAAGGCCGAGAAATTGAAGAAGAAAATCCGCTGTTTTAATACCAGCGGAGAGGAGGTACCAAGATGAAGGTTATCGAGACGGAGTATAAGGGCTATCGGTTCCGCTCACGGCTGGAGGCGCGGTGGGCAGTGTTCTTCGATGCCTGCGGTGTCAGATGGGAATATGAGCCGGAAGGTTATGTGCTGCATAACGGCCAGTGCTACCTGCCGGACTTTCTGCTCCATGATGTAGCAGGGCGAGGTGGCGGTGAGCTTTATGTGGAGGTCAAGGGGAAAATGACCAGAGCCGATGCTGCTAAAATCAACCAGTTCAGCCAGGGTAAGCACCAGCTATTGGTGGTAGCTGGAATTCCGGACGGGGATTGTATTGATGAAATTGACGACTACTGCGAAGAGTGGGGGTATTACGGCTTCCCAGGTTTTGGTGGCGGGCCGTATCCTTTCAACTTCCAGACCATTGATGGGGATTATTTCGTTGCCCATCCAGGCATCAACCGCAAAGGAATGTTTGAGTTATTTGGTGATGACGGCAGCTATCTTTGCTGTCGAAATCCAGAAGCAACACTGGAGGCATACAAACTGGCTCGGCAGGCCAGATTTGAATACGGTCAGACACCAAGGATAAGGAAGGTGAGGTCATGAGGGAATTAGCATTCTGCCTTGGGAACAGCCGCTCGGCAGCGGTCTGGCATCCAACGAAAATGACAATTGAGGCTCTTGAGGAACGGCTCAAAACGCCTATCAGAACCGCCGAGACGAGTGCGGAATACCATGCTATGAAGAAGAACGAGAAGGATGCCGTCAAGGACAAGGGCGGCTTTCTGGCTGGAACCCTCAAGGGAACCCGCCGCAAGAAGTCTGAAGTCGTCAGCCGTTCCATGATTGCCATTGATGCCGACAAGCTGAAGCAGGGCTGTTTTGATGAATTCGACTTCAAGCACTACGCCATTATCTACACTACCCACACGCACACGGCAGAGGCACCAAGAGCCAGAATCCTTCTGCCGCTGACCAGGGATGTAACCCCGGATGAATATAACGCCATTGCCAGATTCCTGGCTGACGAGATTGGCATGGCCATGATTGATCCCTGCTCGTTTGAGATAAACCAGCTGATGTACTGGCCGACCTGCTCCTCCGACGGGGAATACATCTGTCGCCGTTATGAGGGCGAGTGGCTTGACCCGGATGCTTTTTTGGCATCGCATCCAGACTGGCAGGACTGCACCACGCTGCCCACTGCTCCCGCTGAGAAGGAGGCTATGGCTAGGGAACGCAAGAAGCAGGCTGACCCTATGGACAAGGAAGGCATGGTGGGGACTTTCTGCCGTGCCTATCCTATTGCGGAAGCCATACGAGCCTTCCTGCCAGATGTATATGAGCCAACGGTGGATGAGAGTCGGTGGAGTTACAGCCAGTCAACGAGTGTTCCGGGCGTGATTGTCTATGACAATAAATTTGCCTACAGCCATCATGCCTCTGACCCTGCATACGGTCGGTTGCTGAACTCTTTTGATTTGGTAGGGATACACCTCTTTGATGGCGATTTCAGCCAGATGGCAGAATTTGCCGCCAAGGATGATAAAGTGCGCAACCTCGCCTTAAAGGAGAGGCAGGAGAGGGCAGCTGAAGAGTTTGCCGAGGATGCCTGGAAGGACAAGCTGGTCAGACAGAAAAAGTCCACCCAGCTGGAAAACTCCCTTTACAACATCAAGCTCATTATGCAGAACGACCCCTATTTGAAGAACATAGTCTTCAATCAGCTGGCTGACGGCATGGAAATCAAGGGCGAAGTACCCTGGTCTCACCCTGGCAAGTTCTGGCGTGATGCTGATGATGCCCAGCTTATCTGCTATGTGGATGACAACTATGGCACATTTTCTGCGAGGAACTATGATATCGCCGTGACCAAGACTGTGGATGACCGTTCCTATCACCCCATAAGGGAGTATTTTGATTCCCTGCCGCCTTGGGACGGAGTGCGAAGGGTAGATACGCTTTTTGTTGATTACCTAGGAGCCGCCGATAACGAGTACACCCGCGCAGTCAGCAGGAAGGTGTTGTGTGCCGCATACAAGCGTATCAAGGAACCAGGCATCAAGTTCGATTATATGCCCGTGCTCAATGGGGCGCAGGGCATAGGCAAGTCTACCTTCATCGCCAATCTGGGCATGGGATGGTTCTCTGACAGCTTGACCTTATCTGACATGAACGACAAGACCGCTGCCGAAAAGCTGCAGGGGTACTGGATTATCGAAATCGGCGAACTGGCAGGTATGAAGAAGGCCGACCTTGACAAGGTAAAAGCCTTTATTTCGAGGGTGGACGATAAGTATCGCGCCAGCTTTGGACGGCGAGTGACCTCGCATCCAAGGCAGTGCGTGTTCTTTGGCACGACCAATAGCGAGAACGGCTATCTCCGCGACATAACGGGCAATCGCCGCTACTGGAATATCAAGGTATCTGGCAATGGCAAATACAAGCCATGGCAGATGACCGCGGAGATTGTGCAGCAGATTTGGGCGGAGGTCAAGATTCTGGCCGATGCTGGGGAGAAATTGTTCCTTCCCCCAGAGCTGGAAGAGTACGCCAAGCAGGAGCAGCGGGAGGCTATGGAGCAGGATGACCGTGAAGGCCTTGTGGTGGAATATCTCTCCATGTATCTCCCGGAGGGCTGGGATGCTATGGATTTGTATGAGCGCAGGGACTACATCCGGGAACCGGGTGACCCTACCAGACCTGCCCCGCAGCATGAGAGAAAAGAGGTAAGCAACATCGAGATTTGGTGCGAGTGCTTCGGCAAGCCCAAGGAAGATATGAAGTCCGTAGACAGCTATGCCATATCAGCTATTATGGCCAGGTTATCTGAGTGGATTCGTACTGAAAAGCGGCGGCGCATCCCAATCTATGGTCTGCAACGCCTCTATAAAAAGTGCGACAAGCAGGTGTGACAAGTCCACGGAATGTGACAACTTCATTTTTAGTTGTCACATTCCAATGCCCTTGTTTCTATGAGATTGTGACTATATGTGACGGACAAGACAATAAATTCTATATAAGAGTAAATCGTAAAATATATACCCTTATAGCAAATATGTACGCATATTCGCGCGTATAGGATTTTTTGTCGCTTGTCGTCACAGGGAGACATTATGCGAGAAAAAATAGTGGAACAGAAACTGGTTCAGGCGGTCAAAGCCATGGGAGGCATCGCACCAAAGTTTACCTCACCTGGGATGGCTGGCATGCCAGACAGACTGGTGCTCCTGCCTGGCGGCAGGATGGCCTTTGCAGAACTGAAAGCACCAGGGAAAAAGCCGAGGGCGTTGCAGCTGGCAAGACACCGTCTGTTGCAAAGGCTGGGCTTCAAGGTGTATGTGATTGACGGAACTGAGCAGATTGGTACCGTGTTGGATAAAATTGAGGAGGACTCAAAATGGAACTGAGCCATGTTTACAAGATGATGGGGAGCATCGATCCGGGAGATAAGGTATTCTTCAACAGCTATGGCGCCTGTGATACTGCAGGAAAATTGGGGCGTAGCAGCAGTGCTGCCATTCCTACCACTGGCACGGTGCTGAAGGTCTATCCCCGCTATGTGCTGATGCGGCTGAAGGTGGCTAGGGAGTGCGTCATGTGGGACAGCATCAAGAAGGTGAATGGCATCAGCTGGCCTTTGTATAACGAGGGGCGGGCATGATGGAATATAATCCCCACAAATACCAGAACTACGCCACCGACTTCATTCTGGAGAATCCCATTGCAGCCATCTTCCTCGACTGCGGCCTGGGAAAGACGGTCATCACCCTCACCGCCATTGAGGAACTCCTGCATGACCGTTTCGAGGTGGAGAGGGTGCTGATTATTGCCCCTCTCCGAGTGGCAAGAGATACCTGGCCCGCAGAGATACAGAAGTGGAGCCATCTGTCCAGCCTGACCTATGCTGTGGCCGTTGGCAGCACCTCCAAGCGGATAGCTGCCCTTCGGCAGCGGGCAGAGGTCACCATCATCAATCGTGAGAATGTGGACTGGCTGGTGAGTCATAACACTTTTGACTTTGACATGGTGGTCATCGATGAACTGAGTTCCTTCAAGTCCCGCCAAGCTCGCCGCTTCAAGGCACTGATGAAGGTACGCCCCACCGTGAAGCGTGTGGTGGGGCTGACGGGTACTCCTTCTAGCAACGGACTTATGGACTTGTGGGCTGAGTTCCGACTGCTGGACATGGGCAAGCGGCTGGGCAGGTTTATCGGACACTATCGTGATGAGTTTTTCCTGCCGGACAAGCGGAGCGCACAGATGATTTTCTCCTACAAGCCAAAGCCGGGGGCGGAGGAGGAAATCTATCGGCGGATAAGCGATGTGACTATCTCCATGAAGTCAGCGGATTATTTGAAGTTGCCGGAGCTTGTGATGACCACCAAGCTGGTATCTATGACACCCAAAGAGCGCCGCACCTATGATGCCCTTCGCAAAGACCTGGTGGTGTCTGTGGGCGAAACTGAGATTGATGCCGTTAGTGCGGCAGCTTTGTCCAACAAACTCCTGCAGATGGCGGGCGGTGCTGTCTACGATGGTGATGGTGAGGCTCATGCCATCCACACCCAGAAGCTGGATGCTCTTGAGGACTTGGTGGAAAGTGCCAACGGCAGACCTGTGCTGGTAGCGTACTGGTTCAAGCATGAGGCCGAGCGAATCAGAGAGCGGCTGAAGGTGCGGGAGATACAGACCAGCCGGGACATTGCCGACTGGAACGCTGGCAAGATTCCCGTGGCACTCATCCATCCTGCCTCGGCAGGTCATGGACTGAACTTGCAGGAGGGCGGCTCCATTATCATTTGGTTCAGCCTCACTTGGAGCCTGGAACTTTACCAGCAGACCAATGCACGGCTCTATCGGCAGGGCCAGAAAGACACCGTCAGCATCATCCACATCATCACCGAGGGCACCATTGATGAAGATGTCATGAAGGCTCTGGAGCGGAAGGACAAGACGCAGACCGCCTTGATTGAGGCTGTGAAAGCAAACTTAGGAGGGGAGCAGAAATGACTGCGAAGGAATATTTGAATCAGGCATACCGGGTAGATCAGCGGGTCAACAGCAAGCTCCATCAGCTGGAATCGCTGAAGGACATGGCAACCAAGGCCACATCAACCTTGGGAACGGAGCCTGTCAGCGGGACGAGGAATGTACATCGGCTGGCTGACACCATCGACAATATCATTGCTTTGGAGAATGAAATCAACGATGACATTGACCATCTGGTGGATTTGAAGCGTGATGTCATGAAGACTCTCAGCCAGGTGCATGATACCAACTGCCTGATGCTGCTGGAACTTCGGTATCTCAGCTTCAAGTCCTGGGATGACATTGCAGCGGAGATGCATTACGGCTCCCGCTGGGTACACATTTTGCACTCCAAGGCGCTCTCTGCTGTAGAAAAAATCCTGGAGAAAAATAAAGAGTGCACAAAAATTCACTAGAATTCCTACCCCAAAGTGCTAAAATGGTAGCATGAAATAAAAATCAAGAGCGACACCTCCGAGGGGAGCAATCCCTGCGGAGGTTTTTTATTGCCCAAAATCGAGGTGACCAGAGTGCCCATGAAACCTAAACGCCCCTGCAGATACAGCGGCTGCCCAAGGCTAACTGACCACAAGAGTGGTTACTGCGAAGACCATAGAAAGATGATGCAGCAGCACTACGACCGCTTCGTCCGTGGCTACGACAACCACAAGCGATACGATGAGGCTTGGCGTAGGATTCGGAACCGTTACATTGCCAGCCACCCGTTGTGCGAACGTTGCCAGAGTCATGGCAGGTTCGCCGAAGCCAAGCTGGTGCATCACATCAAGCCACTGGCAGAAGGCGGCACCCATGATGAGAGCAACCTGCAGAGCTTGTGCATCAGTTGCCACGAGAAGGTTCACCAGAGGAGGAAAAGCGAGTGCCCCCCCAGGGGCGGTCGAAATCTCTACAGGAAGACCGATGTCCGTCCGGGGTGGGCTTTCGCGCGTAAAAATCGAATTTCAAACAGGGGAATAGGGAAGGAAGCCACCGATTGCCCCTAAACGCCGAGTTATTGGGGCTTCATGGCAATACTGATGGGACGCTCAGTCCTTTGAAAAACGCCGATATCGTTTGAAAAACGTTTGAAAAAATCCAGAAATCAAAGGCCGGAGGGAGTGAAAGAAGATGGCCAAAGATGGAACTAACCGTGGCGGTGCCAGGGCAGGTGCCGGACGCAAGAAGAAAGCCCTTGCTGACAAAATCAGTGAAGGCAAAACTGCCAAGGTGACGGTGCTGCCAACGGCCAATCTCCAGGGCATGGAAATGCCTGCTCCCAAGGAGTACATGAAAGCACCCCAGAAGAACGGGCTGGAAAATTATGCCGTGGAGATTTACGAGAAGACTTGGAACTGGCTGAACAAGAAGGGCTGTGCCGACCTTGTGAGCCCAGAGCTTATTGAGCACTACGCCATGAGCGTGTCCCGCTGGATTCAGTGCCAGGATGCCATATCAAATTACGGATTCTTGGCAAAGCATCCGACCACCGGGGCGGCTATAGTATCGCCCTATGTGAACATCAGCCTGCAGTACATGAAGCAGGCCAATCAGCTGTGGTATCAGATTTACCAGGTGGTCAAGGAGAACTGCTCGGACGATTACAGGGGAGCCAACCCGCAGGAAGATGTGATGGAGCGTCTGCTCCGCACAAGGATGGGACATTGATTGGAGGTGTACTTATTGGGAAAAACGACAACGGATATGCAGCTTGTCCCCATTGACAAGCTGGTGCCATATGTGAACAATGCCCGGACTCATTCGCCGGAGCAGATAACCAAGCTGCGCTCATCGTTGCGAGAGTTCGGCTTTGTGAATCCCGTCATCATCGACAGGGACTTCAATGTGCTGGCAGGGCATGGAAGGTTGGCGGCAGCCAAGGCTGAGAACATTAGCGAGGTGCCCTGTGTCTTTGCCGATTATCTCACCGAGGCGCAGAAGAAGGCATACATTCTTGCCGACAACCGTTATGCGATGGATGCAGGCTGGGATGAGGAAATGCTGCGTGTCGAGATTGAAGCCTTGCAGGGCATGGACTTCGACCTAGGGCTGACCGGCTTTGACGAGAAGGAAATCGCTGATCTGTTCGATATGGATGATGGCGAGGGCAAGGACGATGGCTTCGATGTTGATGCGGAACTAGAAAAGCCGTGTATCTCCAAGGCAGGGGATGTGTGGCATCTGGGCAAGCACCGGGTTATCTGCGGGGACTCCACCCTGCCGGAGACTTTTCAGCGACTGCTTGGTGATGTGAAGGTAAACCTTGTCTGTACAGATGCCCCATATTTTGTCGACCTGGATTCGTCCTCTGGGAAAATCAAGAACGATGACCTTGACGATAAATCAGCCTATGAGTTTCTGATGAAGGTGTTCACAAACTTCAAGAATGCCATGAGCAAAGATGCATCCATCTACGAATTCTACGCTACGATGAAGGCTCGGATTTTCTATGACGCTTTTGAAGATGCCGGATTCAGGGTGGGAGCGGGGCTTATCTGGAAGAAGCCAAAGGCACCGTTCATGCGCACTGACTGGAAATTCAACTCAGAGCCCATTATCTACGGCTGGCGCAAGGACGGCAAGCACATCTGGTATGGTGACCAGAAGCAGACCAATGTCTTTGAGTTCGATGGAATCAAGAATTCTAAGACCGAGGGCTGCGGTCATCCCTCCAGCAAACCGGTGCCACTCATTGCCTACCTCATCAAGCAATGCACCCAGACCAACGGCCTGGTACTGGACGGTTTTCTTGGCTCTGCCTCAACGCTTATCGCTTGCGACCAGCTTGGGCGTATCTGCTACGGCGTGGAACTGGAGCCTAAGTTCGTGGATGTGGCAGTGCAGCGTTACATCGCCGCCCATGATGGCAGCTTTGCTGATGTGTATGTGGAGCGGGATGGGGAGAAGATTCCCTATGCCGATGTTCCGAAACCAGAGGAGGTCTGACTTATGCGTGTGTTTTTGAACCCTGGACATAGCCCCTGTGGCTGTCCTGACCCTGGAGCCGTAAACAGCGGCACTGGCTTGCGTGAATGTGATGTTGCCAAGAATATCGCCGACCTGGTCGAGAAGTACCTCACCAAGGCTGGCGTTTCTGTTTCCGGCAATTTGCAGTCGAACAGTCTTTATGAGGTGGTCAGTGCCTCCAACAATATAGACGCAGATGTGTTTGTATCAATTCACTGCAATGCATTCAACGGCGTGGCTCACGGGACTGAAACCTGGCACTACCATACCAGCAAGTATGGCAAGCTGCTGGCGGGCTGCATCCAGCGTCAGATTGTGGATGCTCTGGGGACGGCAGACCGTGGCATTAAGGGGGCGGTTCCCCATACCGACAACAGCCTGTATGTGCTGAACAACACCGATGCTGTGGCGGTGCTGGTGGAGACTGCCTTTATTGACAATGCAGAGGATGAAGTGCTCCTCCGCACCAAGCAGGATGAATTTGCCCGCGCCATTGCCCGTGGGATTACGGATTTCGAACAGGAGGCCGATGGCTTATGAAACTGGATTTAATCAAAAATGAACTGAAAAATCATGTGGGGGATTTCGTCAAAGCGGAGGCCAAGGAGGCAACAGTTATCTGGCTGAAGGATAAAGCCTTGCCTGCTGCCAGGGAAGTGGCCGAGGCATATACAACCGCCCTCCGCGAATCCTCGGAGAAGGAAGTCGGCTGGTGCAAGTTCCGCGACCGTGTATTCCTGCCCTGCGTGGTAGATGGAGCATTGTGGTTTGCGGGCAAGGCACTGGAGGCAATGACCGTGAAGCAGGGCGATTGATATGGAGGAGCGATGGAAACCTATCAAAGGGTATGAAGGGATTTATTCCGTCAGTGATCATGGGAATGTATACAGCCTACGGTCTGCCAAAATCCTGACGCCCATAAAAACACGGGCGGGATATTTGAGAGTGCACCTTTCTGTAAATGGGAACTGCAAATCCTACGTTATTCATCGGTTAGTTGCACTCGCCTTTATACCAAATCCACTCAATAAACCGACCGTCAATCATAAGAATGAGAAGAAAACTGATAATCGTGTTGAGAATTTAGAATGGGCAACAATTCTTGAACAAAATATCTATGGGACACGAATTGAACGCGTAAAAGCCCATACCGATTATAAGAACCGAGGCATAGATTATGCTACAGTTGCCAGTAAACATGATTATAAGAATTTGAATAGGAATCAAATGAAGCCCGTTCTTCAGTTCGATAAGAACGGTTTTTTTATTACCAGATTTGATGGGGTATCTGAAGCTGCAAGAAGTTTAGGTCTAAGTGCTGGTCATTTATGTAGTTGCCTGAAGGGGAGGAGGAAAAGCTGTGGTGGATATCGATGGAAATACGCATAAGCCACTCACATTGGGCAGTCTCTTTGATGGTTCAGGGGGATTTCCTTTGGGGGCAATCATGGCAGGGATAGAGCCTGTATTTTCCAGTGAAATTGAGCCATTCCCCATCAGGGTGACCACCAAGAGGCTGCCCATGGTCAAGCACTACGGAGACATCAGCAAAATGAATGGTGGCAAGGTAGAGCCGGTGGACATTATAACTTTCGGCTCACCTTGTACTGACATGAGCATAGCTGGAAAGAGAGCAGGGCTGGACGGAAAACAGTCCTGCCTTTTCTATGAGGCGGTGCGTGTAATAAAAGAAATGAGGGAGGCTACAAATGGCAGATATCCAAGATTCATTGTGTGGGAGAACGTCACCGGGGCCTTCTCCAGCAGCAAGGGGAGGGACTTCCAGTCCGTCCTCACGGAAATCGTCCGCATCAAAGAACCGCAGGCTCCCCCGGTGCCTATGCCTGAAAAAACTGGCTGGCCTTATGCCGACATTCTCATGGGAGATGGATGGAGCCTTGCGTACCGTGTTATGGACGCGCAAGG
>JAGBLH010000268.1 GCA_017635515.1 Selenomonas sp. | reverse complement strand
GCAAAAACATCCTGTGGCAGTGCTATGGCAGGATGAAATGCCTGGTGAGGCCATACATTTTCAAGAAGGGAAATGGGGCTGTGTGGTGGCACTTATCAAAGCAGCTTCCAAGGGCAGGGTGGCTGCTGCTACCAATGACACCACGGTTTGTCTTGGGGGCAAGGCCGGGACAGGCTTCCAAGGGTATGAGCACGGCTGGATAGAGTATTTCCTGACCACTGACACGTGTGATATTATCAGGGAGCGGATTGAGAAAGCGTAATTTATCAGGAGGTATTTGATATTGCTTCAGGTTTATACAGGAAGTGGTAAAGGTAAAACCACAGCGGCTATAGGGCTGGCCATCAGGGCTGTAGTGGCATGCATGAAAGTTTCAGGCCATCATGGAATGCCTTGCCCACTACCGGCCCCACCAGTCGATAGGTTTTGCTGGCAATATCGAAAATGATGGGCTGCAGCTTGTCATAGTCCACTACGCCGTCCGAACCGCTTCATCTGCTTGCTGGGCGATGATTTTGCCCACCAGGATGCCGGTTTCGTCACTGTAGCTCACACATTCGCATTCAAGCGTCACTGGGAAATCTTCGATGATAGGGGCGTTGACATGGGCACTCTTGTGGACATGGCAGCCAGCTTTCTCAATCTTGTTGACCTTGTTGCCAGTCTCCACGCCAAAGTAATCAGCAATTTCTACCGTGTCCTTCTTGGTGGCAAAGGCCACGGTGAAGGCCTTGGTATGCTTGAGGTTCTCCGTGGTTTTATGCTTGGCCAGGAACAGGGTGATTTCGTCATAATCAGACTGTGCTCCCCAAGCGGCATTCATGGCATTTGGAACGCCGTTCTCATCATAGGTACCGATGATGAATACCCTCTCCGGGGCGATACAGGCCTTCTTGCCGGTAAACTCTACGCTCATGCAAATTTCTCCTTCAAATGAAAAAGCATGGACAATCCCTATGACTGTCCGTGCTTTTATTTGGCTGTATATTATCTTTTTTCCTGCAAAGCTATGTCAAACTCTTTGGCCCGGGCAATATCGGAAGCGGGATTCTGACCGGTGATGAGCTCACGGTCACGGACAACATGGCTGCTGTACATGCCTTCAACTATCATCTTGCCACCGGCAATCTGGAGAGCCTGCTCCACATGGAAGGGCATCTGGGCACCTTTGCCTACTTCGCCGGGCGATGAAGCCGGTGGGCTTGTTCTGCTCATGGAAGTAGCGGAGAATAGTGCCGAGATTTTCATCCTGCATGAGGTCGGTCATGGGAGCGTGACCGCCAGGAACAAAGACACCGGCATACTGGTCAAGACCACTCTTTTAGCCATTAGCCCGGCAGAATCTCAATCCAGTACCCATCCGGGTCGTTTATGAAATAGATGCCCATGCCTGGGTTCTCGTAGCATATGCAGCCCATGTCCTTGTGTTTCTTGTGGGCAGCATCGAAGTCATCGGCGGTGACAGCCAAATGGAACTCGTTGTCTCCCAGGTTATAGGGTTCCTTGCGGTCTGCCAGCCAGGTAAGCTCAAGCAGGTGGTGAGTCCTGCCACCGTCAGAGAGGAAGACGATGGTAAAACCAGAGCCATTGATTTTTCTGGCTGCCTTGAAGCCAAGAGCTTCTTCATAGAACTTTATGCTCTTGTCCAAATCCAGTACATTGAGATTATTGTGGGCGAATTTAAAGCTCATGATATTACAGTCCTTTTGCTTTCAGCACAGTGGCAGCCAAACCCTTAATCCAGTCCTGATGACCGATGTTCATGGGGTCTTTGGGGTCTTCGTGGAGGCCTTTGGCAGGCTTGCCCTTCTGGGATTCCTGGGTTAGGATGCGAACCCGCCCTTCGGACAAATCATCCAGTAGCCAGGCATGGATGACATCCAGACGGTGGTCGGCATCGCCTTCTGCCCAGCCGTGCCAAGCAAGGCGGCCCGGCTTGCCATCAGCGGGAGCTTCAAATTCGGTGATTTTCGCCTCGATAGGGAAGCCGAAGGTCTTGAAGCGGAAGCGGGTATCAGGGGCAAATACGGTGCCTTCGGTATTGTCGAACTCGATGTCTGCTACGTTGTTGTAGTAGGATTCCCAGATGCTGGTGTCGATAAGATTCTCAAATACATCCTTAGCGTTGATGCCCTTGACGATTACTTCATTGGAAGCGAAATTGTCAGTGGTGCCGGGCAGGTAGTCATGGGGCCAGTTGATTTCGTTTAACATTTGTAGTTCCTCCAAACATTCATTTACAGATTAACTTTAACCATTATTGTTTTTCTCAGCTGATGGTTAAATCATAAACCATAGATACATGCTTGCGAAGAACGCACTTTTAAGTGCTATAGTTACCTAAAAGATACTATGTATAGAAAAAGTAAGTATTTTCCTTTTGGTGGTTAGTTGCTATAATGAAAAAGTGACAGAATCCTCGAAAGGTGGCGAGAATATGGAACAGAACAGACTTTATAACTGCCCGGTAGACGCTATACTGGGGGTAATTGGCGGCAAATATAAGCCAATTATCCTATTTCATCTTATGGATGGCACCTTGCGGTTCAGTGAGCTGAAAAGGTTTTTGCCTCAAGCTACTCCCAAGATGCTTACCCAGCAGCTCAGAGAGTTGGAAGCTGACGGCATCATTCACCGGGAGGTTTATCCCGTGGTGCCGCCGAAGACAGAATACAGTCTGACAGACTTTGGCCACACCATGGCCCCAGTGCTGAATGCCATGTGCGAGTAGGGCAAAAAACACATGGCTGATAAAATCCGCCAGGATGCAGTATGATAATTGGAGGTAAAACAAGATGACCAAACGCAAAATAAATCCCGTAGATTATGCCAAAGAGATTTTGACCGCTATTCCCAAAGGTGTGCTTCTCACCACCAAGGCCGGGGAAAAGGTAAACGCCATGACCATTGGCTGGGGCACCATGGGCACCAACTGGAGCAGGCCGGTCTTCGCTGCCTATATCCGCAAGGGACGTTTCACGGCTGAAATGCTGGAGAAGAACCCGGAATTTACCGTAAATATCCCTCTGGGGGATTTCGATAAGAAAATCGTAGGTATATGCGGCAGCAAGCGGGGCAGCGAAGTGGACAAGATTACTCTGGCAGGACTTACCATGGTAGATTCCGATGCAGTGAAGGTACCGGGCTTCAAGGAGCTCCCCCTCACCCTTGAGTGCAAGGTCATCTATAAGCAACTGCAAGACCTGGCCCTCTATTCGGCAGATATAGCCAAGGATTTCTATCCTCAAGATATTGATGGAATGGCTGTAGGTGCCAATCGTGATGAGCACTACACAGTTTTCGGCGAGATCGTCAACGCCTATGTGATAGAGTAAATAAGAAAAGCCCTTTGCAAATGATATGCTCCCCCTATGATGACAGTTTCATTTTTTACTGTCTCTCATGGGGGGAGCATATTATGTGTCGGGGGATAATTATTTGAAAGGTCTATTCAAGATTCCAGGAAATATCTTTTGCACCCGATGGCACCTTTACCATATCGTTGAAAGCAATGCTCTGGGCGGTGGCCTCGGCTACTTCTTCAGGCGCAGAGGCCGGATTGCGGCGAATCTCGTAGACTTCATGGGAAGCTTGCTTGATGGCGTAGGAATTGGGGGTATGGAACTGCAATTCCGTCTTGATCCCGGATGGGTTCAAAAGCTGCACATTGATGCCCTGATAAAACTTGCCGCCCCATGCATTGCGGAACTTCAGTACCTTATAGTTGTTTTTCGTAAGCTTTTCCATGGCGTCCGGCACCTGGCGGCTGTAATCTTCGTCTCGTATGACCAGTGTATAGCGCAACACATCACCGATGCCATCAGCTGCCTTTTCTAAATCTACGCTGTCCTTCATTGCATCTGTCAAAATCTTATGCATAAGACTGTCCTCTTCCTTGATGCGGTGATTGAGGCCAGCAAGGTAGGAACCGTTCTGCTCCAATGCCCGTACATCACGTGTAATCTTTGGCTCGGCAGCCTGGGCTTCAGTAATCAGGCTCTGAGCCAGGAACGATGTGGCCATCACCATCATTGCCGTAAGCATGGTAAGGGAGCTGCGGAAGTATTGCAGATTTATGCCATCCAGGAAACTGCCTGATATATGCTTGCTGATTTCTTTCATCTGATTCATAATCTTGTTCCCTCCAGTCTTGTTATCAAGTGCTGTGAACAATATGAAGTATAGCATGGGTAAATGAAAACAAGATGGTTGCTTATGAAAACTAAATGAAATAATATATTGGCTAACTGAACGCTTGCGGGGCATGGCTGACAGTCATTATGCAATACTGAAAATATCGTTTTTGGGAATTGCATGTTAAGTTCTCAGCGTGATTTCAGATGTATAAATGCCACAAGCTTGCAACTTGGGACAGCGGTATTGACAGCCTGAAGTCCAATCTCACAGGGCCACGGCCCAAGGCTGGGGCAGTCATTTTCATTGCAGCAGGCGGCACTCTCTATGCCTTAGGGCAGAGCGATGTGTCCCGTCTGGCTATGAAGGGGGCTTTCGGCACCGCCATCGCATG
>JAGBLH010000267.1 GCA_017635515.1 Selenomonas sp. | reverse complement strand
CTCTGCCACCTTGGCCGCCACCGCCGCCTTGCCGGGGACGCAGAGATTCGGAGCCACCTCCGGGTCCTCCACCACCGCCTCAGCGTACTTGGCACACCCCGCAAAGCCGCAGGCACCGCACTGGCCCTTGGGCAGTATGTCCTCAACTTCTGCGATGAGGGGATTTGATTCCATAGCAAATTTCTTGTCTGCCAGAGCCAGCACCAAGCCAAAGAAGGCGCCCACTCCCACCAGAACAACGATTATATAAATAGCAGTTTCCATACAGAAACCTCCTAAATTCAGGCTGGCCTTATAACATGCCAGAGAAGCCCAGGAAAGCCAGCGACAGCATTCCTGCCAGTATGAAGGCAATACCTATGCCCTGCAAAGGCTTTGGCACATCTGCGTATACCAGCTTCTCACGCAGGGACGCCATCAGGGCGATAGCCAAGGCAAAGCCCAAGCCGGAGCCGATGGCAAACACGATGCTCTTTAGCAGGCTGTAGCTGTTTTCCACATTCAGCAGGGGCACCGCCAACACGATGCAGTTGGTGGCGATGAGCAGGAGATAGATGCCCCACATATTGTAGAGGGCAGGAGCCTGCTTTTTGATGACCAGCTCCAGCAGCTGCACGAAGCTGGCGGTCAGCACTACGAAGACGATGGTGGTCAGGAAGGTGACTCCCAGAGGCTCCAGCACGAAGAAGTAGACAATCCACGCCAGAATGGAACTCATGGTCATGACGGAGGTCACCGCCATGCCCATGCCCACGGAGGCAGAAAAGCTCTTGGAAATGCCGAAGAAGATGCAAAGTCCGAGGAACTTCGTCAGCACGAAGTTGTTGATGATTACCGCCCCGATAAAGAGCGTCAGATACTCAGCCATCAGGCTTCAGCCTCCTTTCTGGCTTCCCTGCGCCGGGCCTCCTGGGCCTCGATTTTCTCACGGTGGGCGTTCCAGGTCTTGGTGGCCGCCACCAGATAGCCGATGAGGATGAAGGCGCCCGGCGGCAAGATCATCATCAGCATAGGCTCGTAGCCTGAGCCCATGACCTGATAGCCCAGCAAAGTGCCGGAACCGATAAGTTCCCTGATGGCAGAGATGACCAGCATAGCCAGCGTGAAGCCGCAACCCATGCCGAAGCCATCGGCAAAGGAGCGCACGGGGCCATTCTTGGAAGCAAAGACCTCTGCCCGCGCCAGGATGATGGCGAACACCACCACCAAGGCCAGATAGATGCCCATGGCCTTGTAAAGCACAGGGAAGTAGGCTTGCAATACCAGCTGGGCCACTGTCACTATCGTAGCTATGGAGGTGATATAGACAGGCACGCGCACCTTGGGATTCACCAGATGGCGCACCAGCGACACCACCACATTGTTGGAGGTGATGACGAAAGTCACCGTGAGGCCCATGGTCAGGCCGTTGATAACTGTCGTAGTTACTGCCAGGGCCGGGCACAGGGACAGGGCCAAGATGAAGATGGGATTCTCTGCCAAGAGTCCCTTGCTGTAAATGGGCCAAAGTTCTTTGAGCTTGTCCATCTTACCTGCCCCCTTTCGCCAAGGCCACGGCCTTTTCTGCCGCCTCACGGACGCCCTTGGTGACAGCTCGTGAGGAAATGGTAGCGCCCGTCATGGCCTGAATGTTTTCCTTGTTGGTGGGGTCTTTGGTGACCTCCAGAAGCTCTGACCCCTTGCCCGCAAACTGACTGCGGAAGGCGGGCTTCTGGGCATTGTCGCCAAGGCCCGGCGTCTCGTTGTGCTCCAGGATATTGAAGTCCAGCACCTTGCCCGCGGCATCAACAGCTACCAGGAGCTTGATCTTGCCACCGTAGCCCTTGGACTCGGAGGGGATGATATAGGCTACCGTCTGGCCGCCCTTTTCCGCTGCAAAGCAGCCTTCCTCACCGGGGATTTCCTTGAAATCATCTGCTTCAGCCACCAGGGAGCGCATGGACTCCTGCTTCATTTCCTCAGCTTTCTGGGCCGCTACGGGAGCGGTCACATAATAGACGGCACCGATGACCAGGCCGGATACGAAACAGGCCATAGCCAGATTGGAGGCAATCTTCACGATGGAATGTTCATTTGCATCAACCATCAGTTTGCGCCCCCCTTCGGTGCCCCGAAGATGCGGGGCTTCACATAGCGGTCAATGAGCGGTGTCACCGCGTTCATCAGCAGCAGGGAATAGCAGACCCCCTCGGGATAGCCCCCCGCCAAACGGATCAGCACCGTAAGGGCCCCCGCCCCCACAGCGAAGATCATCTGTCCCGTGATGGTCATGGGAATGGTCACCATATCCGTAGCCATGAAGAAAGCTCCCAGCATGAGGCCGCCCGCCATCACATGGAACAGCGGATCGCCGGTGCCAAAGCCTGCAGGGCCGAAAAGCCAGGTGAGCACCCCCACGGTGGCAATCATGCCCAGCGGCACCACCCAGTTGATATAGCCTTTGTAGATAAGATAAAGCCCCCCGAGAAGCAGGAGAATGGTGCTGGTCTCCCCCAGGCTGCCGTTGCGGGTGCCCAGCAGCAGGCTCTTGTACATCTCCCCCTGACTGCCGAAGGTAGCCACCAGGGCATCATAGCCCTGCAGCTTCAGGATATTCAGCGGAGTAGCTCCCGTCATGGCATCTACTGCCCCGGCAGACATATCCTGCATCTTCGTCCAGGTGGTCATGGCCACGGGCCAGGACACCATGAGGGCCGCCCTGCCGATATGGGCGGGGTTGAAGATATTGAAGCCCAGGCCGCCCATGGACTGCTTGGCCACCACGATAGCCAGGATGGAGCCGATGGCCACCATATAGGGGGGCAGCAAGGGAGACATGGACATGGCGAGCAACAGGCCCGTGATGCAGGCGCTGCCGTCAAAGGCGGTAACCGTCTGCCCCATGGCCCGCTGCCAGACATACTCGGCGCCGATGGCGGCTGCTATGCCAACGGCCATATTGATAAGTGCAGGAAGCCCAAACCAGTAAATTGCAAAGAGAGCCGCCGGCAGCAAAGCCAGGTTGACCTGCCACATGATATGGGGAATAGTCTCCCCGTCGCGGATATGGGGCGAGGAAGAAATGGTGAATCTCAGTTCCTCCTTGGCCTCCGTCTGCTTGGGCGGGGCTGCCTTCACGGCAGCTGTGTCCTTGATTTCTGCTGCGCTCATTTCACCGCCTCCTTTTCCTTCTTGGCCTCAGCCTTGGCTTTGGCCCGGGCCGCCTCGGCCCTGACCTCGTTCTTGGCCAGGCGGATATACTGGACAATGTTGCGCTTGGCGGGGCAGATGTAGGTGCAGCAGCCGCATTCCACGCAGTTCATCAGGCCGTAGTCATCCCGGCACTTGCCATAGTCTCCCCGCTGGGAAAGTATGCTCAGCATGCTGGGCACCAGCCCCATGGGGCAGGCCTTCACGCAGCGGCCGCAGCGGATGCAGTTCATCTCCGGGCCATGCTCCGTGATTTTCCGCGTAAGGGCCAAGATGCCCGAGGAACCCTTCAGCACAGGCACCTCCAGGCTCTGCTGGGCCATGCCCATCATGGGGCCGCCTGCCAGGATTTTGTCCGGCGTTTCCCTGAAGCCCCCGGCGTAGTCCAGGCAGTCCTTATAGCTGGTGCCAATCCGCACCCTGAGGTTCTTTGGCTCCGCCACTGCGTCCCCGGACACGGTAGTCACACGCTCGATGAGGGGAATCCCCTGCTCCACCGCATCTGCAATGGCCGCTACTGTCCCCACGTTCTGCACCACGGCTCCTGCGTCCATGGGCAACCCGCCCATGGGCACCTCCCGCCCCGTGAGGGCGTAGATGAGCATTTTCTCCGCCCCCTGAGGGTAGCGGGTGGGCAGGGCCACGACTTCTATGTCCGTGCCTTCTGCCGCCTGATCCAGTGCCTTCACCGCCTCGGGCTTGTTATCCTCAACACCTATCATGTTCTTCTTGGTACCCAAAGCCTTGGCGAGAATCTGCACCCCCGTGATGACCTTCTGGGCCTCCTCCAGCATGAGCCGGTAGTCTGCCGTCAGGTACGGCTCGCATTCCGCCCCGTTGATGATGAGGGTGTCCACGGGCTTCTGGGGCTTCAACTTGATATGGGCAGGGAAGGTCGCGCCGCCCATGCCCACAATGCCTGCCTGCTGGATAGCCGCAAGGATTTCCACCTTGCTCATGGCCTCCCAGTTGCGGGAAAGCGGCAGTCCTTCGGCCCATTCATCCTTGCCGTCCGGGACAATGACGAGAGCCTGGCACATTCCGCGCCCGGAGTGGGGCCTGTCCTCAAGCTTTGCCACCTTGCCGGAAGTGGGAGCATGGATATCCGCATGCATGAAGGCCTCACTGGTGGCGATGAGCTGCCCCCGCTTCACCATCTCCCCCACCTTCACCACAGGCTTGCAGGGCGCCCCTATATGCTGGCTCAGGGGCACCACCAGTTCCTGGGGAAGCGGCATGGCCTCTATGGCCTTATCCTTTGCCAGCTCCTTGCCATCCCTTGGGTGTATGCCTCCAAAGAATCTTTTAAGCATTGACATCACCTCGTCAGTCTCCTGAAATGCAACCGTATATAGTATATCGTCATTGAGTGAGGGGCACAGGCATAGCGTTGCTAAGCCTGTGCTCCGAACGCCTTGGCAATTAAGAAATAATCTCTGTAATCACCGGCTGTTCCTTCTGCCTGGCAGCAGCGCGCCTGTCGTACCACTTGACCAGCCCCGAGCCCAGGCAGAACCCCAGGAAGCCCAGCCCCAGGGGATAAAGGTCCTCGGCCTCCCCGCCATAGCCCAGCTGCCAGCCCAGGATGCCCCCCGCCCCCGCCAGTATCAGCGGCAGGAGAAAGACCACAAAGGCCCCCTTGAGCATCTGCTGCTCCTGCATGGCAAACTTCACCCGCTGCCCTACCACGGCCCCCGGCCCATTCACCGCCTCCACCGTCAGCTGTCGGCTCCCGGCGCAGGCCCCGCAGGCGCTGCACTCTGCATGCCGCCCCACCTTCACCGTGGCGGTGCCAGCTTGGGGACTCACGCCAATAACCAGTCCTTCCTCCTCCTTCATCTGTCACACCACCTTGGAAACCATCTGAAATTATCTGAAATTTCATTTATGACACTTATTTACATTAACATTTTCTGTATTCGCCATAAGTATGGATAATCCTTTTACAGTTGCAGAAATAAACAAAAATCCCCCGGTTCCGTACAGGCTGCAACAGCCCGCACAGAACCGGGAGAATCGTTTGAGCTTATCCCATCTTCAGGGCATACCTTTTGAGCACGAAGTTCCAGACGGTGACAATCACCGCCGCCAGGAGCTTGGCCGCCATATAGTAGATGCCCATGAGGTCAACAAAAGTGTACATGCACAGCTGGTTGATACCCAGCCCCGCTACGCTGGAGCCGAAGAACAGGGAAGCGGCCTTGAGGCTCTGCTTCTTGTTCCCATCCTCAAAGACCCAGGCCCGGCAAAGCCAGTAGTTCACCAGCACCGAGATGGTGAAGGCCAAGGCTGAGGAATAGAGATAGTGAAGCCCCGCCCACTCTGTAAGGGCATAAAGGCAGGCCAGCTCCAATAGCAGGCAGCTGCCCCCCGCTATCAGGAACCTCATCACCTCTGCAAGACTTTTATGCTTACCCTTAGCTTCATGTGACAATTCCATCACAGCTTCACCTTTCCTAAGACACCATCTTTGTACTCTTCCACCAGCTCTACCTGATAAATCTCTCCGCAGGTCACTTCGTCCTCAGTGTAAACCCGAATATAGTTATCCGTCAAGCCGTCAGTGATCCCCCCGTTATTGGTCTCGAAGAGCACCCGCATGGTCTTGCCCAGGAAGGAACGATAGAACTCGCGTGACTTTTGCTCTGCCAGCGCCTGCATGCGGTGGACGCGGGTCTTCTTGACCGGCTCGGGGATCTGATCCTTGCGGGCGGCGGCAGGAGTACCCTCGCGGCGGGAGTAGGGGAAGACATGCATGCGGGAGAAGTTCATCTGCTCCACGAACTTCAGGCTTGCGGCAAATTCTTCTTCTGTCTCGCCGGGGAAACCCACGATGATATCCGTGGAGACCGCCACGCCGGGAAGTTCCTGCTCCACCTGCCGGATCAGGCGGGCGAACTCTGCCGTGTCGTAGTGGCGGTTCATTTCGCGCAAGACCTTGTCAGAGCCTGCCTGCAGGGGCAGATGCAGATGGGCGCAGAAGCGCTCGTCACTGCGGATCAGCTCAAAGAGCTCCGGGGAAAGCTCGATGGATTCCAGGGAGCCCAGGCGCAGGCGCTTGAGGCCCTTTACCTGCAGCACTTCACGGCAGGCATCAGCCAGAGTGACATTCCCCTCCAAGTCGCTGCCGTACTTGCCCAGATGGATGCCTGTCAGCACGATTTCGAGGAAACCTGCCGCCACCAGCTTTTCCGCTTCCCTGCGGATAGCGGGGAGCTGGCGGGACTTCACGGGGCCGCGGGCATAGGGGATGATGCAATAAGAGCAGAAGTTCTGACAGCCGTCCTCGATTTTGAGGAAGGCGCGGGTACGGCGGGGCATATCATAAAGGGGGATGTCCTCGAAGGAATCCGTGTGCATCACATCCCCCACCCCATCCAAGGGCCTGCCGTCCTCCCGGGCAGCTCTTTCCACATATTCCACGATGCGGGAACGCTCCTTGGTGCCCAGCACTACCCGCACGCCTTCCAGGAGCTTCACTTCCTCGGGCTTCACCTGGGAGTAGCAGCCGCAGACAGCGATGATGGCCTCGGGGTTTTCACGGCCTGCCCGGCGGATGATCTGGCGGGATTTCTTCTCGCCAAGGTTGGTGACGGCGCAGGTGTTTACCACGTAAACGTCCGCCTTTTCGCTGAAAGGGACGATTTCGTAGCCCTTGGCCTTGAAGAGGCCCTCCATGGTTTCTGTCTCAAATTGATTAACTTTGCAACCGAGAGTCATAAAGGCTGCTTTTGGCAAGATAATTCTTCCTTTCTTTTTTACGTTACGTCTGTTCATTTTCTTTGACGCAAAGAAAACGAACCAAAAGAAACAGCGGCCTTGCCTTTCATCCGTGAAAGCCAACGGCCGCGGAACGCCCATCCATGGGCTGAAGTTTGTGGTGTCTTTGGTTAGCCTAAATCTCCCAGTTCATATTGAATTACTGACAGCGAGGCGAGAGCTGCTGTCTCTGCTCTTAGGATTCTTGGCCCCAAAGTCACGCTTTTGCCACCGGCTTCTTCTGTGGCCTGGGCTTCTTCTAAAGTGAAGCCCCCTTCCGGGCCTATCAAACTGGTGGCTTTTAACGACTTGTTTTCTCTCAATGATTCTTTCAGTATCTTCTGCTCCTCATTTTCATAGCAGAAGTACAGGGGATTTTCCTCACTGAAGCTGGATTTTGCCAGCCATTCCTTGAAGCTGCAGATAGGCTCTACCTTGAGAAGTTTTGTCCGCCCACACTGCTTGGCGGCTTCGTCGGCTATTTTTTGCCAACGCTGCCGGCGCTGCTCGGCTTTCTTATTGTCATACTGCACCACGCAATTCTGGCTGGCAACGGGGCAGATTCTATCTGCTCCCAGTTCCACGGCCTTCTGCACCACCCAGTCCATCTTGTCTGCCTTGAGCAGGCACTGGACTAAGGTCAGCTCCAGAGGGGATTCCGTGTTGCCTTCCAGTCGTTCTTTGAGGGTCAGTTCCACGCTTTCGGCGGTGAAGGCAGTCATTTCCATCAGGGCCACGCTGCCCTCATCGTCCACCACTGTCACTTCCTGGCCTGCTTTCGCCCGCATGACGTGCATGAGGTGGTGGGCATCCTGTCCCGTGATCTTGATTTTATCCGCCAGTATGCCCTTGTAAAAGAGCCTCCTCATGCTTCTTCCCCCTGGCGGGTGATGGTAAGGGCTGTCCAGCCCTTTTCCTCCACCACTTTGGCTACCACAAAGCCATGCTCCAAGGCCGCTTCCGTCACTTCCGAAAGCCTTTCGGTGATAATGCCGGAGGCCAGCAGCTTGCCACCCACAGCCAGATGCTCGTCCAATTCATCAAAGAGGCGGATGACCAGGTCGGCAATGAGGTCGGCGATGATGATATCCGCCTTACCCTCGAAGGCTTGCAGGAGGTCGCTCCGCCCCGTCTTGATCTTATCCTCTACGCCGTTTGCCCGGATGTTCTCTCCCGCAATCTTCACGGCAGTGTTGTCATAGTCCATGGCGGTGATATCCGTGGCACCCAATTTTGCGGCGGTGATGGCGAGAATGCCGGAGCCGGTGCCCACATCAAAGACCCGCTGGCCGCCCTTGATAAGTCCCTCCAGTTCGCGAATGCACATGGAGGTGGTGGGATGGGTGCCGGTGCCGAAGGCGGCGCCGGGGTCGAGGCTCACCACGATATCATCGGGGCCTGCTTCATACTCCTCCCAGGCGGGACGAACCACCACCAGGGCACCCACCTTTTCCGTATGGAAGTAAGCCTTCCAGTTGTCCTCCCAGTCCTCGTCCCGCACGCTCTGGCTGGTGATGTCGCAGGGACCGGCAGCAGGAGTGGCTGCCTGCAGTTCCTGCACCTTGCGCTCCAGTTCTTCCATGCGCTTTGCCAGAGTCTCATCCACAGGCAGATAGGCTTTTACCGTCACCACTTCTGTCTGCTCGGCTTTCGGTATATCCGTATAGTCCCAGCCACCTGCCTGAATATAGTCATTCACCAGGGCGGGGTCTTCTATGACCACCCCTGAGGCGCCGATATCGTGAAAAATCTCCGCCACTACGTCTGTTGCCTCATGGGAGGTGCGTATGCTGACCTCGGACCACTCCATGAAAATGCTCCTTCCTAAATAAAAGCCTTCCCCTCTGGGGAAGGTGCCCCGATAGGGGCGGATGAGGTTCGACCTAACTAGCTATGCCAGCATAACTTGTGAATATGCCACCTCATCCGTCAGCCCTGCGGGCTGCCACCTTCCCCATGGGGGAAGGCTTAATTAAACAAATCCTTCAATTTTTCCTTGAAGCTCTTCTGCTCCGGGTTCACCTTGTCCCCGCCCTGTTCTGCGAACTGCTTCAGCAGGTCTTTCTGCTTGTCGGAAAGGTTCTGGGGAGTCAGCACCTTGACGCGCACGTGCTGGTCGCCCCGGCCTGCGCCGCGCAGGAAGGGGATGCCCCTGTTCTTCATGCGGAGCACCTTGCCACTCTGGATGCCGGCGGGAATCTTGAGATCCACGGGGCCATCGAGAGTGGGCACCTGCACCGTATCGCCCAGGGCAGCCTGCACGAAGCTGATGGGCACCTCCACGATGACATCGGAGCCCTGACGGTTGAAGAACTTGTGGGGCTTGATGAAGATGTAGAGATAGAGGTCACCGTAGCCGCCCCCGCGCACGCCTGCCTCGCCCTGGCCGGAAAGGCGCACCCTTGAGCCCTGATCCACACCTGCGGGCACCTTGCCCTTGACGGTATGCTGCTTCTTGATATGGCCTGTGCCATGGCAGGCATGGCACTTGTTCTTGATGATCTTGCCTGTGCCGCCGCAGCGTCCGCAAGTGCGGCTGCTCATCATGCGGCCCAGGGGAGTATTGTGCACCACCTGCTGCTGGCCCGTGCCGTGGCAGTCCGGGCAGGTCTCGGGGGAACTGCCCGGGGCAGCGCCGGT
>JAGBLH010000266.1 GCA_017635515.1 Selenomonas sp. | reverse complement strand
GGCCGTCAGGCCATCGAGTACCGTCAGGGCATCGGCCTCATCTTTGCCGTGCCCTTCGTCCTGGAGGGAGAGCTTTGCACCTACTACGAGCTCTTCGACGATGAAGCCGTCCAGATCTTTTACAAGATGATGAGCTACAACGGCAAGGGCACCCTGGTGCTGGTCTCGGACTTCAATGACTGGCTCCTGCTGTCCCAGGGGCAGTACCCCGAAGTGACGTCAGGGAGGATGCCTAACTTCAACGCGGCCTGGCAGAAAATCCAGCGCGTGGAAGTCCTGCCCCAAAACACCAGCTCCATCTACGACGAGGACGAGGAATACGCCTTCTTCTTCCACAGCACCTATATCTCCAAGCAGGACCACCTGCTGCTGGCAGGCTATGTGGAATGGGACGATGTGGTGGTGGGCATAGACTACATCTACACCCTCATGAAGATGGTTTTCTATGTGATGCTCATCCTGCTGTTCGTGCTGGTGTGCTACCATATGCGCACCCAGCAGCTGAGGCACTCGGAGCACAAGACCGCCCTCTCCGAATCCGCCAACCGGGCCAAGAGCAACTTCCTCTCCCGCATGTCCCACGAAATCCGCACCCCCATCAACGCCATCATGGGCATGGACGAAATGATCCTGCGGGAGTCAAAAGACCCCGCCATCCTGGAATACGCCCAGAACCTCCAGCAGGCAGCCAAGACCCTGCTGGAGCTCATCAACGACATACTGGATTTCTCCAAGATAGAGGCGGGCAAGATGGAAATCATCCCCGCAGAGTACCAGCTGGGTTCCCTGATGAGTGATTTGGTGAACATGATGCGGAAGCGGGCGGAAAACAAGGGCCTATGCTTCCAGGTGGAGACCAATCCCAATCTACCCACCACCCTATTCGGCGATGAGATTCGCATCAAGCAGGTGATAACCAATCTCCTGACCAATGCCATCAAATACACGGAAAAAGGTGGCGCACACCTGAAAGTGGACTTCTCCCCCATAGACGAGGAGCAGATTTCCCTGAAGGTCAGCGTCAGCGATACGGGCATCGGCATCAAGCCCGAAGACATGGACAAGCTTTTCTCCTCCTTCGAGCGCATCGAGGAAAAGCGCAACCGCAGCATCGAGGGCACAGGGCTGGGCATGAACATCGCCCAGCAGCTGCTGGCCCTGATGGGCGGCAAATTGCAGGTAGAAAGCGTCTACGGAAAGGGTTCTACCTTCAGCTTCCAGATTGTCCAAAAGGTGATGAATCCCGCTCCCCTGGGAGATTTCGAAACCGCCTGCCACCAATCCCTCTCCTGCCACAAGGATTATCAGGTGTCCTTCCGTGCCCCGGAGGGCAAAATCCTGGCGGTGGATGATACGGTGATGAACCTCACTGTGCTCAAGGGGCTCTTGAAGCAGACCAAGATCCAGATTGACACGGCCCAGAGCGGGATGGAATGCCTGGGACTGGTGCAGAAGAAGAAATACGATATCATCTTCCTTGACCACATGATGCCCGGCATGGACGGCATCGAAACCCTGAAAGCCATGGTGAAGCTGACGGGCAACCTGAACGAAAGTACCCCCGTCATCTCCCTGACCGCCAACGCCATCCGGGGGGCGCGGGAGCAATACCTGGAAGCAGGCTTCCAGGACTATCTCACCAAGCCCATCAACTGCGCCAAGCTGGAAGAAATGATCATCAAATACATGCCCCAGGACAAGCTCACTGTGCTCACGGCGGAGGAAAGCGCCCTGGAGGCAGAGGCAGCAGAAGAAGTCCATCTGCCCGACTGGCTGACAGCGGCCGAGGGACTGGACACCGAAGCCGGCGTCGGCCACTGCGGGTCTGTCGCAGCCTATCTCGATGTGCTGGCTGTCTTTGCGGACTCCATCCAGAGGACAGCCCAGGAAATCGAGGGCTACTTCCAGTCCGAGGACTGGAAGAGCTACACCACCAAGGTTCACGCCCTGAAATCCACCGCCAAGATCATCGGCGCAGACGAGCTCTCCGAAAGGGCCCGCCGCCTGGAAGATGCTGGGAGTGCCGGCTATATCGACGAAATCCGTCAGGACCACCGCGCCCTCATGGAGCTCTACCTCACCTACGCCGAAAAGCTGTCCCCAATGCTTCCCCAGGAGGAAGACATAAGGGACAAGCCCCCCATCGACCCCGCCGAGCTCACCGAAGCCTTTGAAGCCATGAGCGAGATGGCCGCCGCCTTCGACTACGACTCCCTGCAATTCATCTTCGAATCTCTGGACGAATACCAGCTGCCGGAAAAAGAGGCCGCACTGTATAAAGAGATCAAGGCCGCCGCCGCCGTGCCGGACTGGGATAAGGTGAAGGAACTGCTGGGGCAGGCCAAAGAAGCGTAAACCTGCAATCGAGTAGGAGGCTGACCATCAGATTCCGCCTCACGACGGACACCCTTGCCTTTGGCTATATCTTTCCCGCTACCGGGCAGATTCCGGACTTTCACCAGTTAGAAACGTGCGCCGCCGGGCGCACTAAAAACAGGGGATGTTTCACATGAAG
Source organism: Selenomonas sp. (assembly GCA_017635515.1). Lineage (GTDB taxonomy): Bacteria > Bacillota > Negativicutes > Selenomonadales > Selenomonadaceae > Selenomonas_B. The sequence continues at coordinate 17,670 of JAGBLH010000266.1, read as the reverse complement.
CATCCCCTGTTTTTGTTGTCAGAAAATCTTCCCCAGCAGGAACCAGAACCGCTGCCTGCTTTCCGCATCTCTGGAAAGGCCCTCATCCAGGCCGATGCGGCGGGCGTAGTCCAGGCGGGCGAACCAGTCATTGGGCCTCATATAGCTGATGCCTGCCCCCCAGCCCTGGAGGGACTGGCTGCCCTTGCGGTTGTTCTCCAGGTGTACCGTGCCTGCATCGTAGAACAGGCTCAGGGTCAGCCCCGGCAGCTTCGTGTGGTAGCGCAGCTCCAGGGTGCCCAGAAGGCCCTCATCCCCGGAGGCCTCCCCCTGGGGATAGGCACGGACACCCCTGGCACCACCCAGATAGATGTGCTCCGAGCTGTCCAGGTTGGTGCCTGCCAGCTGGCCGGAAATTTTCAGCAGGGCATCAAAGGGGCCCCCCAGCTGCTGCACCGTAGTGAGGTCAAGGGTACCCTTGGCAAAGCTGCCCTTTGTGCCGTTCAAGTCTGCCAGTGCCCTTGAAAAATATCCGCCTCCGGGGTGACGGTGCCACTGTGGAAAGCCGCATTGTAGTAGAGCACATTCTTGGGGGACCTCACGGTGCCGTCCAACCCCAGGCTGAAGGAGGCAGAGTGTCTATCCCCTATGTCCAGGCCGTTGAATTCATCCTTCAGCTTCCGATAGTTCACAGCGTAGTTCAGATTCATGATGTTTTCATAGCGGTTGGCCAGGGGTGTCCTGCCATAAAGGCTCACGGTGTCGGATTTGCCCTCCACCCCCAGCTGGCTCCAAATGCTGCCCAGCCCGTAGTCAGAGTGGCTGTAGGCCAGGCCCAGGGTGGTCATGCTATGCCCCACGGGGATTTCGTAGGCGACATTGCCCCCGTGCTGCTTGCCGTTGGAGATCAGTCCCCCCACCATCAGGCGGCTGCCGGTGCCGCCGATATTCTTCCAGTCTGCCTGGATGCGCCGTAGCGATAGCGCCCTGCTGACTTGCTGCCGTAGTTTTCCCCATAGAGGATATAGGTGGCAGGATGCAGGTCTGTCACCTTTATGGTGAGGTTGCTGGTGCCCTGCTCCGAGCCGGGGGAAAGTGTGGCATGGGCGGCAATGCCCGGTATATCCCGCAGATTCCGCAGGGATTCTTCCAGGGAGCCGGCCTCGATAATCCTTCCCTTCTTCAGCCCTGCCAGGGGCCTGTGGGCCACGGACTCCTTCAGCACGCTGCCCGCCTCTATCTGCACCTTATCAAAGCGCCCAGGCTCGAAGCGTATCAGGAGCTTTCCCTCCCGGGCTGTCTGCTCCGGGATATAGGCGATGGCGGCGGGATAGTTTTTCCTGGCATATTGGGTTAGCTGCTCCACTGCAGCATTCAGCTCCGAGGCGGTGATTTCCCTGCCCAGCAGGGGGGAGGTGAGGGCAGACAGCCCCTCTTCGGAGAGCTTCATGCCCTCATGCTCCACCCGGATGCCGGTCAGGGTGAATCTGGTACTCTCCCCTTTTGTCTCCCTCCCTTCCGGCAGGTCGTTGCTTATTTCTGTTTTTCCCTGCTCCACAGGCTGGCGTATTTCCTCCCCCGGCTGGGGGACGGCGGGAGCCGCCCCTGCGGCGAGGGGAAAGGAAAGGACGGCAAAGAGAGCTGCCAGTCCTCCCCTGAGCCTGTGGTAAATGCTAAGTCTGGTGCAGTTACTGATGGGTCTTGCTTTTGTGTGCTTCAATGTCATCTACCTCGATTTCCTGTTTATCCCTTTTCTTCATTATCTCGATTTTCAAGGTTTCCTTCCGTACTTTCTGCGCTGTCCGTTTGGGTGCTGTCCTGCCCCTGGGCGTTTCCGTTATTGCTTGTTGCAGGCGCAGCCAGGTTTTCTGTCTGCATGGATGCCGGAGCATTTACACCCTTATTTTCCAGGGTGAGCAGACCATCCGTACCCCAGGAAACGTTCAAATCAACCTTGGCAGGTGTCCCAGGAGTGAGTGCAGACTGGGTGCTTTTCTCTCTGGTTTCAGCAGGCAAAACTGCCGCAGCAGCGCTCACCTGGACATTGGGGCTGGCGGAGTTTGTAGCTGCCTCCAGCTGCCTGGTGTCTACGCCTCTTTCCTCCAGCTGACGGTCAACCACCTGGACGGCTGCTGCCACGGTGCTTGCCGAAGCCGTGCCGGACTGAGAAGCCGCTGCCTGCGCTGCTGTCTCTCCTCCTGCCCCAGTGGAAGACGGGGCAGTTTCAGAGGTGGCGGCAGGAGTTGGGGTTGCGGTCGGAGTTGAGGTCGAAGTTTGGCTGGGGGTGGGAGTTGGAGGAGGTGTCGGGGTCTGGGTTGGGGTGGGGGTCGGTGGTGGTGTCGGGGTTGGGGCGGGAGTGGGAGTTGGGGTTGGGTCAGGGGTCGGGGTCGGGTCAGGAGTCTGGGCTGCATTTATCGTGCCCTTGCCTATGTAGCTTGCCGTAGTGAGATTATAGTTATCCTTGTCCGTGCCCCTCAGAGTGAAGCTGTCATAGATAATATCCTTGTTTTCCCCCACGCTGTCATCTACAAAATTGCCGCTGGCGATGGCGCTGACATCATCCCCTGCCACGATATTTCCCAGGGTGGCCTCCACATTCTCCACCGCCGTCTGGCCGTCATAGGTCTTGCTTTGGTCTGCCACCGTGGCGGTGATATCCCGGGCAGTGATGGTGCCCTTGCCGGTGTAGCTTGTTGTGGTGAGGTTGTAGTTGTCCTTGTCGGCTCCGCTCAGAGTGAAGCTGTCATAGGTGATATCCTTGCCCGTTCCTGCATGCTTATTTGCATAGCTGCCGCTGGCGGTGGCGCTGATACTGTCCCCTGCCACGATATTTCCCAGGGTGGCCTCCACATTCTCCACTGCCGTCTGGCCGTCATAGGTCTTGCTATGGTTTGCCACCGTGGCGGTGATATCCCGGGCAGTGATGATGCCTGTTTTGAGGCTGCCGCTCTTATCCAGCGCATAGTTCTTGGCCTTGTCCCCGGAGAGGGCAAGATTGCTGTAGGTGACGGTCTTCCCCGTACCTGCGTTTTTCGTGTCGTAGGAAGCTGTGGCGGTAAGGCTCAGGGAGGCTGCATCTCCCTCCACCACCCCTTCCAGATTGGAAATGCCCAGGCTGGCCTCAGTATTTCCATCATAGACCTTTTTCACCTCACCGCTGACGGTGAGAGACTTGGGGGTAACCATGGTAATATCTTTTACCCAGTTGATGCCCTCCTGCTGGGTAGAAGTGCTCGTTGAGGGGACTGCACTGTTACCCACCTCGGCGGTGCCGTCATAGACCTTGCTGCCCAGGTAGTTATCCTTGCGCTTCATAAAGGCGGTAAGCAGGGGAGCCGTTTTTCCCTCGTAGATGCGCCAGACTGCATTTTTATTGCTGCCATCGGCGGTGAGCTTATCACCCCAAGCGCCAAAGGTGGCGGCAGTTGTGAGATTTTCCGTATATGAATTTACCGCTTCTGTTCCTGTCCCCACCAAAGGATCTAATGATAACGTCACACGATTATCGTTACTGCCCGTCTTACTGCCGCTGGCGGTTCCCTGGCTGTAGACAGCCTCGATGGTGCCGCTGTTCTTGCCTGTGATGCCGCCTACCGCTTCAATAATAGTGGCATTTCCATAAGGTGCAAAAGTCCTCGTCGATAAAGAACCGGTTACGGCAAAGTTTCCCTGGTAGGCATTGACGATGCTGCCGGTATTCTCACCCACCAGGCCGCCCACATATTCCTCCACTGTAACCTGTTTTCCTTCTGGATTTTCTCCCATATCCCGTACACTACTCATTCTCCCGGATACGGAGGCTATATTATAACCTTCCGCAAGACTTCCGGCGTTCTTTCCTGCCAGACCCCCCACATCCTGAAGGACGGCTGCTCCATTCACAGGGCTTCCGCTGCCAATATATCCCATCATATTTTTATAGTTTGCCTCGATACTGCCTGCAACCGAACCGCTATTGCTGCTGGCCAGTATTTGCCCGCCGGTGGCATTTTCTCCCACCAGCCCGCCTACATATTGGGTGGCAGTGCCACCATCGGATCCGATATACATTTGACCGGAAATATTCCCCGTCACGCTGTTGCCGTTTGACACATGACGGATAATGCCTGTATTCTGTCCGGCCAAGGCTCCCACAGATTGGGAATCATTCTGCCCGTATCCAAAAAAAGTCCCGGTAATGCTCCCCGTAACACTGCCCCCCGAAAGCACCAAGTTTTCAATGGTGCCGCTGTTCTTGCTGAACAAACCCACATTGGCAGCATTACTGTTGATGCTGATGTTTTGCAGGGCATAGTTCAGCCCGTCGAATTTCCCGGTAAAATCACCCAGGGGGGAGATTTCGCCTACCTCAATATCATTGTTCAGCATATAGTTGCCAGAGAGGCCGTCCTTGATGGAAGTCAGCTCCTCCTTGTTTCCGACCAGCTTATACAGATATTTGGTACCGGTTGTGTTGGTATAATCCCCTGTTCCATCTGCCGAGCCAAGGTGGATTTCGCCGCCGACGGATTTCAGGGCGACATTTTCCGCCGTCACATTCGCCACATTCTTGAAGGTGATATTATTCCCCTCCACCGTAATGCTCTGGGCAGCGGTAAGCGTCCCCTTATTCACCACATCCCCCACGAAGGAGGTGGCGCCGTTTACGGCAGAGAGGGCATTGTCAAAGCTATCCAGATGGCCCGTCAGGTCAGCGGTGGACAGATGCAAAGTCCCCACATCAATCAAAGCCCCGTCACCGATATTGATGCCGTTGGGATTTACCAGATAGATAGTCCCCTGCCCTGCCAGGGTGCCCAGAATATCAGAGGCGGCATTGCCCGTGACATAGTTCAGGTAGGAATAGGTACTGTCCCCGCTAAAATCCACCCGTTCCCCGCTGGCGATGGAAAAATCCACCCAGGTCAAAAGATTGCCCCCTGGGGCTCCCCCGATGGTCATGTTCTTGCCGTCTACAGAAATAGTCGCAGTATTCCCCACGCTGGTGCCCCCCACAGGCAGGGCCAAAGCGGCAGGGCTGAGGCTGAAGATGCCCCCCAGGAGCGCCGCCGCGACTGCAGCCCGTAGCTGCCTGGTGATGCCTGACTTCCTTTTCATATTCATCTTCCTTTCCGAATGGACAAACGGAAACACAAATAGCCCTTACGGCCCAAGGGTGACTGACGCACCCCCGCCGCAAAGGCTGGTTCTTCTATATGAAATTTACAAAAGGGCGGACTCCTGCTGCATAGCCTACAGCAACACTTCTGTCCCCCCCCCGTAGACAGCGGAGGGCGAGAGGCTATGGAAGTAATTCCTTGCAAGCATAATCCCGCGCCTCCTTTCCCTTTCGATGTACAGACTACGAACGACTATTTTTTAGTATTCGTCTTAAAATAAAAATATCCTGCTAGAATTGTATCGAGATTTTAGCCTTTGAACTTAAGCGGAATTTCCGGAAATGCTAATTTTTCCGCTCCTTACTGCCTTTCCCAAGCATAACCCCTTGGGAATTGAATTTTTTTGTGCTAGACTGAGATTAACAAACACAGTAGCAGCGGAGGTGACAGCCATGGAGACACAGAGGAAGGCCATGCCCGTAGGGGTGGAGGATTTCAAGGATTTGGTGACGAAGAACTACCATTTCGTTGACAAGACCAGGTTCATCAAAGAACTGCTGGATGCCCGGGGAGGCGTCACCCTTATCACCCGGCCCCGCAGGTTCGGCAAGACCCTGGCGCTTTCCATGTTGCAGTATTTTTTTTGCATGGAAAACGCAGAGGAAAACCGAAAGCTCTTTGCGGGGCTGGATATCGAGAAAGCCGGGGAACAATACATGCAGGCGCAGGGGACGCGCCCGGTGGTGTTTTTGACCCTCAAGGAAGTGCGCTCCACAGGATTTACTTCTATGCTGGAAGCATTGTCGGAATTTCTCTGGAAACTGTATGGGAAATTTGACTATCTGGCCGGCAGCGAGCGGCTTTCGGCCAGGGAAAGGGAATACTTCTCCACTATATGGAACGAAAAAGCCGGCGCAGAAAAGATGAAGACCGCATTGTCCAACCTGATGGGCATGCTGGAGAAACATCACGGCGAAAAGCCCCTCCTGCTGCTGGACGAGTACGACGCTCCCATTCTGGCCGCCTGGGAGAATGGCTATTACCGGGAATGCATGGACTTTATGCGGGGATTCCTTGGTTCTGCACTAAAGACAAATCCCTCCCTGAGCTTTGCCGTCCTCACAGGGGTGGCACGGATTTCCAAGGAAAGCATCTTTTCGGGGCTGAATAATCTCAAAGTCTGCTCGGTGCTGACGGAGCGTTACAGCGATATCTTCGGCTTCACCCAGGCAGAGGCGGCAAGGCTCATGGAAGATTGCGAGGTAAAAGACAAACTCCCGGAGCTGAAACAATGGTATGACGGCTATCTTTTCGGCAACACGGAAATCTACAATCCCTGGTCGGTCATCCAATTCGTGGATAACGGTTGCAAATTCCAAAGATATTGGATCAACGTGTCCGGCAACAGCATCCTGGGAGTGCTGCTAAAATCCGTAGATGAAGCCCGCTATGAAGAGTTGCAGGGCTTGCTCCGCTTCCGTGCCTCCTCCGTAGTGGCCTTGGTGGATGAGGGCATCATCTACCCGGACATCGGTACAGACAGCAATGCTCTGTACATGATGCTAATGACCACCGGTTATCTGAAAGCCATCGAAACCTGGCAGGATGCCCGGGGCCGCTGGTGGTGCCGCCTACAGATACCGAATAGGGAAGTCCTGCTGGCATACGAAGATTAAGTTCTGGCCAGAGTGGCCCCGGCCCCGGCAGCCGTGTAGCCCTCTTCTCCATGCTTGATGCCATGACGGCAGGCAAGGCGGCGTTATTCCAAAAATATTTGGGGCGGATTCTCCGGGATATGGTCAGCTTCCACGATACTGCCCAGCCGGAAGCCTTTTATCACGGCCTGATGCTTGGCCTTACCGTCCTTATGGAAGGCGAATACCGTATAGAATCCAACCGTGAGAGCGGCTACGGGCGCTTTGACATTGCCTTCTTCCCCCTCAAAGAAAATGCCCCCGGAGTTATCCTGGAGCTGAAGGCGGCAAAAACCGAAGAAGAATTGGAGCCAAAAGCCAAAGAAGCCCTGGCGCAGATTGGTGAAAAAGCCTACGGCACAGAACTTGCCCGGCAAGGGGTGAAGGAAATCTGGAGCTACGGCATCTCCTTCTGGGGGAAGCGGATGTGGATGGAAGGTGCATAAAAAGCGAGCCCTTCCGAAAAACCTTTCGGAAAGGCCCGCTTTTGACAGGTTGACTATAGCCAGGGATTACTGATTCTGGTTGTTGTTCCAGCAAGAGCCATCATGCCTGCCGCAGCCGGGACCGCCGTGACGGCCGTAACCACGGCCGCAGTACCAGCCGTCACTATTGTCATTGTCGGCGAGGTGACGGACGTTCTGGCATGGCTGGCCTGCTGCCACCTCGGGAGTGGCGGCGAAGGCAGGGACAGCGCTGAAGACTGCCAGCGCAGTCAGCAGGGTGACGATTTTCTTTTTCATGATGAAATTCCTCCTATGGTTGTTTCGCTCTTTATCTCTCTTGCAAGCAATATTATGGCATAGGTTTGTGACAAAAGTGTTACGGTTTGAAAAAAAATTTGCTAAACTACTGGCAAGAGGTGATGAAAGTGAAACTCCTGATTGCTGATGACAATGAAGATATACGCGATATATTGATGTCCTTTGCGGAAGGCATGGGCTATGAGACTGTAACCGCCAAAGACGGCAGGGAAGCGCTGGCACTGGCCTTGCGAGGAGATATATCCCTCTTGCTCTTGGACGTGATGATGCCTGAACTTGACGGGTTCGAGGTCTGCCGCCAGGTGCGGCAGGTCTCTGACCTGCCCATCATCATGATCACCGCCAGGGGCGAGGACTATGACCGCATCATGGGACTGGAACTGGGTGCTGACGATTATGTGGTGAAGCCGTTCTCCCCTGCCGAAGTCATGGCCAGGGTGAAGGCCGTGCTCCGCAGGCTGCCTCAAAACGAAGTTGATATTGGCAAGATTTCTTTAGGCAATCTCACCCTGCTCAAGGAAAAGGGCACAGCGCTGGTAGCGGGAACAGCCCTCTCCCTGACCCGCAAGGAATATGATTTGCTGTATCTGTTCCTGTCCAACCAGGGGCGCATCTTTTCCCGTGACGAACTGCTTGACCGCCTCTGGGGCTATGACTACACGGGGGATACCCGCACAGTAGACACCCATATGCGGCGGCTGCGGGCCAAGCTGGAAAAGGCAGGCGTGCAGGGCGCCTCTCTCGCCACCGTCTGGGGCCGGGGCTACCGGCTGGAGGAAAGCCATGCAGATTAGGAAACTCACCCGCAGGCTCTGGGGCAGCTTTGCCCTGAGCCTCCTGCTCTTCTCCCTGCTGATAGGCTCGGTTTTCGCCTATCTTTTCAGGGACTACCACCAGGAAGCCCATCAGGAGGAAATGCGCCGTCAGGCAGAGACCTTGGCCGCCGCCCTGCCCGCCTTCAGGGACGAGGGCTTTTTGGCGCAGGAACAGCCTCAGGCCGAGGCTCCCACCCCCAGCCACGGCCCCCATCATGGCAGGAGGGGCATGAGCCGCCAGGCTGGCTCTATGCCAGGCATGGGGGAATGGTGCCGCCACAACTACAGTCTGCAGGACTCCGATACGCTCCAAAGCAGCCATCGGGCCGCCTTCCTCCATGAGCTCAACCAGCTGGTGCAGGGCACCGTCTGGATAGTGGACAGGGAGAGCCGCACCATCAACGCCTACGGGGAGGAGAGCAGCCGGGATATCACGGGCCTGCCCCCGGCGGTGGAGGCAGTCTTGCAAGAAGTGCTCTCAGGCGGCACTCCCGTGGCAGATTCCTTCTCCGACCTCTTTGCCGAGCCCATGGTGACGGCAGGCGCCCCCATCAAGGACGCTAATGGCACTATCAGGGGAGCAGTGCTGGTACACCGCCATCTGTCTGACTTGCAGGAAGCCGAGTATATGGGGCTGAAAATCCTCGCCGCCTCCCTGCTGCTGGGTCTCTTGCTCACCGCCAGCCTCGCAGCAGCCCTGGTCCGCCGCTTCATCGCCCCCCTCTACACCATGAAGGACACCGCCGAAGCCTTTCGGGCAGGCCACTACGAAAGGCGCACAGGTCTCACCCAGAACGACGAGCTGGGCCTTTTGGCAGGGAGCCTGGACGAGCTGGGCCGCCGTCTGGGAGAAGCCGAAACCGAGCGCAACCTCCTGCAAAGGCAGCGGCAGGAATTCCTGGCCGCTGTGTCCCATGAACTCCGCACGCCCCTGACGGTCATCAAGGGCACCTGGGAACTATTGCAATCCGGCTTTGTGAAGGAAGAAGGAAAACTCATGGACTGCCGCCGCAGGATAGAGGAAAACCTCGCCATGCTGGAGCGGCTCGTCCGTGACCTCCTGGAACTCACCCGCCTGCAAAGTCCCGGCTTTGAGGTGGAGAAAGAATCTCTTGACCTCACCGAACCGTTCAAGGAAGCCCTGCGCAGCGCCCGCACGCTGGCAGACCAGAAGGGTGTTGCCATCAAGGCCAGCCTGCCCTCCTCCTTGCCCTTCAGTGGCGACTATGGCAGATTGCGGCAGCTTTTGCTGGCCTTGCTGGATAATGCCGTCAAGTTCTCCCCTGCAGGAGCAAATGTAGAAGTTGCAGGGGAACTAAACGGCCATAGCTGGCAGCTCAAAGTCACCGACCAAGGCCCCGGCATCCCCCCGGAGGAGCTGCCCCATATCTTCGACCGCTTCAAGAAGGGCGGCCAGGACAACGCCCAAGGCACGGGACTGGGCCTTGCCATAGCCAGGGAGATTGCCCTGCGGCATGGCATCGAGCTGACCTGCGAGAGCATAGCAGGGGCAGTATTCACGCTGAAGGGAAGAACGACATAGAAAGGCGCTGCAACCAAAAAAGGCACAATGCCCATATGCTAATAGCTTATAATAGAAATGATATGCTCAATCTCTGTATCAATCATCCACATCGACAGGATTTTCAGTTGATATATCGAATTGGTCAGTATTGCCACAACTATGTATATCATCTTTATGACACTTGAATATAAACAGAAAGAAGGTTTGTTATAGATGGCTAATAAAACAAGAATGATATCTGATGAAGAATATCCCCAGGCCATTGAATGGTTGGAAGAAAATCTAGCAAAAATGAAAGTGCCAAAGAATGAAATTTTCAGTGCAAAACTGTTGCTGGAAGAGACATTTCGACGACAGGCTAATGCTGCTGGTGGTACAGAGGATTTTTCTGCACAGATTACAATACGTAAACGTTTTGGCGATATTAGTTTAATGCTATCGTCTAAGGGAGAGGCATACGATCCTATCGTTGGTATTAATGATGTGGTTGATGATGACGAAGAAATGTACACGTTAGCCCTGTTGAAAGCCCGTAGCAAAGATATGAGCTATGTACGCAAAAAGGGAACCAATATAGTTTGTATCAGTGTTCATGAACTTAGCAACAAAAGCATTATTTTTATTATGCTGGCACTATTTATGGGCTGTGCATTTGGCTTTATTTCGCATGAGTATCTTGACGTACAAACTTTACAGTTAATCGAAAAAAATTTATTGAATCCTATCCGTAAAATTATAATGAGTGTGCTTATGATGCTCGTAGCTCCCTTGATTTTCTTTTCCGTCATTGCTGGTTTTTCTAATATGTCTAATGCAGCCGACCTGGTTCGCTACGGCAGCAAACTTTCTTTTGTATCATTGACGAAGATGGCTTTATTTGTGCTGGTATTTATGGGATTAGGTGTATTGTGCGGTGACCTGCCAGAAGACAGTGTAGCCGGCGTTGCTATTGGTGAAATCACGCCTGCAGGCGAATTTTCACCGGTGGACATCTTAATCGGGATTGTTCCAGAGAATATTATTTCGCCGTTTGCTTCGAATAATTTATTACAAGTGCTTTTCATGGCGTGCTTTTTTGGCATTTTACTCTCAAAAGCAGGCGACCGGGCAACCAGCATTCGTGATAGCATTGACTTTTTCAATCGCTTTTTCTTAGACGCCATCGACATTGTGCGTCCAATTATGCCATTGTTCGTATTTGTATCCATGATGCAGATGATGATGCATATAGAACCTGCAATGCTCTTGAGCTATGGCAAACTCTTTGCCGTTGCTATACTGATTTTCCCCATAAGCATGCTACTGTCGGCACTTGTCGTCTTAATTACCGGGCACTTGTCACCAATTACATACTTGAAAAAAATGCTGGTTTTCAGCGTAATTCCCTTTTCCTTACAAAGTGGCAACGCCTGTATGCCATACTCACTGAAATTTTGTAATGAAAAATTCGGTATAGCAAAACAACTTTCGCTATTTTCGGTTCCAGCAGGAAATCAAATTAACAAGAACGGGTCTGTGGCTTATATTGTAGTTATGACGATTATCATGCGCAGCACTTTTGACCTGCCGATAGATATGAGTTTTTTGGCAGCGCTCTTTATTTCCATTATGCTAATCAACCTTTCACTGCCTAGCGTAGCCAATGCGGAAGCGATTGTTTTAACTTCTGTCTTTGGGATGGTAGGAATCCCTGTAGAGACGGTAGCAATATTCTTTGCTATCAACCCCGTAGCTTCCTTGCCGCTCGTGCCTATAAATGTTGTTGGCAATCTTACTTCCACACTATTATTAGCAAAATGGGAAAGTTTAGTGGATAATGATGTTTATCGGGCTGAAGAATAAATTAAATCGACAAGATTTTCAGTTGATATATCAAAGTTGTTAATATAGTAGCCCGTTCCATTTCCGTGAGACTTTCCTTCTGCACGCCCTTATCATAAACGAAAGCATTCAGAGAGCCACCACTGCTCTCTGAATGCTTTCGTCCAAATGACTGATTGAGGAGGATTTCTATGACATTTTCCGGCGTTTTGCTTTTGGGCGGTTTCGTCCTCTTTGCCGCGCTCATGGTCATGCGACTCCTGCCTGCCCTGCTGGCGCTGCCCCTCATGGCGGCGTGGATTGCCTGGGTGGCGGGGCTGCCCTTTCTGACCTGGGCCAATGAAGTGCTATTGGGCGGGGCCATGCGGCTGTCTTCAGCCATTGCCCTGGTGGTGTTCGGCGCCATGTTCGCCCGGGTCATCCAGAAAACGGGGATTTCCAACGCCATCATCAAGAAGGCCGCCGAGCTAGCGGGAGACCGCCCCATTGCCATCGCCTTGCTCATGCTGGCCGCCACTGCCTTTGTCTTCACGGGCATGAGCGGCCTGGGGGCGGTGCTGATGGTGGGTTCCATCGCGCTGCCCATCATGACCAGTGCTGGCATTGCCTCTCTTGATGCGGCGGTCATCCTGCTTCTGGGCATCAACCTGGGCCTCATTGCCAACATCGCCAGCTATGGCACCTACATAGGCATCTTTGGCAGCGAGGCCGCCCTGTACTTCTATTTTCCCGGCATAGCCATCGCCGCTATCACAGCCATCGCCTACATCCTCCGCCATGTGCCCCGCGGCTCCGGGGGCGAAGGCTCCCTGCTGGAACTGGCCTCAAGTGTCCTGCGGGGCCTCCTGTCCGTCCCCTTCAGCCTCCTGCAGGTGCTGGGGAAGATGCTGTCCAGAAAGTCAGAGGGTCTGGTCAGGAAAAGGAAGGAACTGCCCGCAGCGGCCCTGATCGCGCCGGTGCTGCCCCTGATCTTCATCGGCCTGGCGGGCATGGTCTTCGGCCTGGGCAGTCCCAAGAATGGGGCCATCGACCCGGTGGCCGCAGCCATCCTGGGCTTTTTGCTGGCCTCTGTCTACGCCTCTCTCGTGACGCGCCCCGCCCAGACGGTGAATCTTCTGGCAGGGGCCTTGGTGGAGGGCATTCAGGATGTGGCAGGGGTGCTGTTCCTCTTCATGGGCATCGGCATGCTGGTGACAGCCACAGCCCATCCGCTGGCTGCCCCGGTGCTGAACCCCATCCTCACCGCCATCCTGCCCACCTCCCTGACAGGGCTTTTGCTGGCCTTCGCCCTCTTTGCCCCGGCGGCTCTCTACCGTGGCCCCTTCAACATGTTTGGCATGGGAGCTGGCATTGCCGCTATCCTGGTGGGCGCTGGCACCTTCCCGCCTGAAGCCCTCTGCGGCATGTTCCTGGCCGTGGGCTTTGTCCAGGCTGTGGCCGACCCCACCAATTCGCACAACACCTGGATTGGCGGCTTCACCGGCGTGGATACGGCTGTGATCCTGCAGCGCATCCTGCCCTACAGCTGGGCCATGTGCCTCCTGATGCTGCTCTGCGTGGCCTTCACGCATTAAAAAAAGGGGGAGAAAAATGCGCCAGGTACGGATTGGCATAGATGTAGGCGGCACCTTCACAGATGCCGTGGCCATCGACAATGCCACTTATGAAATCATCGCACAGGAAAAGATTCCCACCACCCATGCTGCCAAAGAAGGGGTGGCAGAGGGCATCATCACCATCCTGCAAAATATCCTACAAAAAAATCATATCGCCCCGGAGGAAGTGGTGTTCATCGCCCACGGCACCACCCAGGCCACCAATGCCCTCTTGGAGGGGGATGTGGCTGTGACGGGAGTGCTGGCTATGGGCAGCGGCCTGGAATCGGGGCGGGCCAAGACTGCCAGCGACGTGGGCGACATTCCCCTGGCCCCTGGCAAAGCCCTGCGCACCCTCCACGACTATGTGGAAACAGAAGACGCCCCCTCTGCCGCCGCTGAAATCCGCGAGAAGTTGGCGGGGCTGAAGGAAAGGGGCGCAGAGGTCATCGTCGCCACGGAATCCTTCGGCGTGGACGATGCGACCAATGAGAGCTTCGTGATGAAGCTGGCCCGGGAAATGGGCCTTTATGCCACCGGCGGACATGAGGTGTCCCAGCTCTACGGCCTGCGGGTGCGGACCCGGACAGCCGTGATCAATGGCAGCCTGATTCCGAAGATGATGGAAACGGCAGACATGACGGAAGCCTGCGTCAAACGCTCCGGCATCACCGCCTCCCTGATGATCATGCGCTGCGATGGCGGCGTCATGACCGTGGACGAAGTGCGGCGGCGCCCCATCCTCACCATGCTGTCGGGACTGGCGGCGGGCGTGGCTGGTGTCCTCATGTATGAGCGGCTGTCAGACGGAATCTTTCTGGAAGCCGGCGGCACCTCCACGGATATTTCCGTGGTGAAAGACGGGCGGGTCATGGTGCGCTACGGCGAATTAGGCGGCCACAAGACCTACCTTTCCTCCCTGGATGTACGCACCCTGGGAGTCGCAGGCGGCAGCATGATACGGGTGGAAAATGGGAAAATCACAGATGTAGGCCCCCGCAGCGCCCATATCGCGGGCCTCGCCTACGAAGTATTCTCTCCCCCCCTGGAGCAGCCGCAGTTAGAACTGGTATCGCCGCTGAAGGATGATGCGCCAGTCTATGCCGCCCTAGCCGGCCGCGACGGGCGGCGGGTTTCCCTGACCCTGGCGGGGGCAGCCAACCTCCTGGGCACTGTGCCTGAAGGAGATTACGCCTGCAGCCAAGAGGGACAGGAAGCGGCGCGGATAGCCTGGGGCACTCTGGGGGAGGCTCTGGGCTGCAGCGCAGAAGAAGCGGCCCGGCAGGCCATGGATCTGGCCGCCGAGAAAATCTGGGCCATCGTCGCCCGCCTCATCCGCGAATACGAGCTTTCCCCCCAGGTGCTTTGCCTGGCGGGAGGCGGCGGCAGCGGTGGCGTGATAGTCCCCTATCTGGGCCAGAAGAAAAATGTCCCCTGGAAAATCGTCAAGAACGCCCCCATCATCTCCACCATCGGCGTAGCCATGGCCATGGTGCGGGAAGTGGTGGAACGCACCGTAGTGCAGCCCACCGAGGAGGATATCCGCGCCATCCGCCGGGAGGCCATGGAGCGGGTGCTGCGCTCAGGTGCCCAGGAAGCCACAGTGGAAATCGCCATCGAGATAGACAAGCAGGCCAATATCCTACGGGCCGTGGCCATGGGTGCCACAGAACTCAAGCAGGCCGATGCCGCAGCCGCAGAGCTCACGCCAGAGGAACTGAAAGCCATCGCCGTACAGTCCCTGAACCTGCCCGCAACCCAGGTCACGGAAGCAGCCGCCACGGGTGCCTGGCACGTCTTTGACGGACGCTATCAGAAGAAGCTCTTTGGCCTTATCACCACCGGGGAGAAACATCTGGTGCGGGTGCTGAACCGCAAAGGTGTCATCTGCCTCCAAAGAGAAGGCCTGGGCGCCATCGTCGCCACCAAAGCCACCCTCACCTCAGAGCTGGAGGGCCTGCTGGAAGACACAATCGAATACGGCACCGTCGGCGGCGAACTGCCAGGCCTATTCGCCTATTACGGCGAAAAGCAGCTGGACCTCTGCGGCCTTGCCACCCGCGAGCAGGTGCTGGACCTGATGAAAATGGAAACAGAGTTCCTGCCGGAAGATGAGAAAATCATCGTGCTGGCAGTGAAGTAAAAGGCAGCCCTATGCCAGCCATTCCAACTGCATAGCTGCCACTATCTTCCTTTTGTTCCGCTCATGCAGATACACGGGATTCAACTTCTTTTTTCCATACTGAAAGGGCGTGCCCGCCGTCTTATCCTCCAGCAATCTCGTGAAAAACTGCTCCCAAGGACTGCAGATGCTTGTAAAGATTCGACTTGCCCCCCGTGCTCAAGCAGGCGATGGATTTTTCTTTGCTCACAGCCTCAAAGAATTCATAGCCAGAGTTGGAATCCTCCACCAGCAGTTATAGCACTATGACCTCAAATTTCTTGTTTTTTGAGGTCATGATTCTATTTTGCCAGCAAAACTCACCGTTTTTCTCTTACGATTTGGACACTTCCTGCTGTCCTGTCTAAGCAAATCCCTCTGCCCTATGCTATCATGTGGGCATAGAAACGTGACAGGTGAAAGGGGCTTGCTTTATGAGCGATGTGCAGACCAAAATCCGTATCCATGTGTTCCATACCGGCCGGGTGTGCGTGTCTCCCGGTCTGCCTTTCAAGGACAAAGAGAAAAATCCCCATCCGGTGCAGCTCACCCTGCTATCCGCCTACGGGCGCCGGCAGCGCATTTGGCTGCCGGTTTCGGCTTATCTCATTGAGCATCCCCAGGGGCGCCTGCTGGTGGATACGGGCTGGCATCGGGAAATCAGCCCCCAGGGGGAATACAGCCGCTTCGCGCAGATACGCCACCTGGGGCTGGCGCACTTCCTGCTGAACCAGGGGGTGCTGCCCAAGGGAGAAGCTCTGGTGGAGCAGCTGGCGCGCCTCAATATCCGGCCAAAGGACATCGACTATGTACTGCTCACCCATCTGCACTCCGACCACGCCAGCGGCCTGAAGCAGGTGAAAGAAGCCAAGCATATCCTCGTAAGCGAGGAAGAATGGCAGGATACGAAAGCACATGCGGAGCGCTACGTCACCAGCATGTGGAAAGGCGTCCCCATCGAAACCTTTGCTTTCAAGGAAACGGGACAGGGGCCGGCGGGCCGCAGCTTCGACCTGTTCGGCGATGGCAGCGTGGAAATGATTCAGCTCCCCGGCCATACCAGCGGCCTGGCCGCAGTGAAAATCTCACATGGCGGCAAATTCGTGCTGCTGTTTTCCGATGGAGGTTATGCAGAAAAATCCTGGCAGGAAATGATCCCGCCGGGAACCGCCCTCGATGAAAAAAAGGCTTATCAATCCCTGCAATGGATCCGGGAGATGAGCCAAAAAGAGGAATGTCTGGAGTCCCTGGCGAACCATGACATGAACGTGATTCCTCACGAAATTGTCTTGTAAAAGACGGCAAAGGCGGCGATATTATGGAAAGACCTTATCAGTATGTACGCGAACTTCCCCTGCGGGAAATAACCGACCTCCAGCGGACGCTTATGGAAGCCTACCTGGAGCTTTCCTACACCAAGCCGCGCAGCAGCATAAGGGTAAAGGAACTTTGCAGCGCCGCCTATGTGGCGCGCAGCAGCTTCTATGTCCATTACGAAAGCCTGGAGGAACTGCGGGAGCATATAGAAAACCACCTCATCCAAAAGCTTTTGCAACTGAACGAGGCTCTGGTTTATGAGGAACGGACGCCGGAGGCTATGTCCTTTTACGGAAAAACCATCGCTTATCTGAACGAACATAAGCGATGGTTTTACAGTTTCCTGGTGCAGGAGCCCAACTATACCTTTATCCAAAAATGGAAGGATGCCATCAAGCTGCACCTGTGGGAGCGCAGCCGCCATAAAAACCTGTCCAGCCCCCATGAAGCCCTGGTGCTGGAAATGGTCGCCGCCGAAGCCATTGCAGCTTATACCTTTTGTCTGTCACATCCCTATGAGGCAAACGAAGCAGATATCAAAAAACTGCTTGCTTATACCCTGGGCATGCTGGAATGATTTGGTTAAACAGCGGTTTGATTACCCCACCAGCCAGTCCGTGAGGCTCCGCGACTCCGAATCGAAAGAAACGCCGATTTTGAGCAGCTGCCTTTCGTCTGCCATGCTTCTCGCTCCTTCCTGCTCAAATGGGATTCTCTCTTTGCTTAAATATTTAGCAAATGGAGTGATGATGTCAACGCAAAGGGGCTGTTGCAAGAGTATGATTTCACTTATCCACAGCCCCCTTTTCCTTGTTAAAGCATAAGAAGTACCTATTCATTTTAAAATCCACTAAAAATGAGCACAAGATATCAAGCGGTCCAAAAATCGCCTTTTTTCTT
>JAGBLH010000265.1 GCA_017635515.1 Selenomonas sp. | reverse complement strand
CACTGCAATGCCTTTAACGAGATGGCCAACGGCGCGGAGGTTTGGCATTACCACACGAGCAGGAACGGAAAGAAACTCGCCGAGTGCATCCAGCGACAGATTGTGGATTCCCTCGGCACGACCGACCGGGGAGCCAAGGGGGCCGTCCCCCATACGGATAACAGCCTGTATGTGCTGAACTATACCGATGCTGTCTCAGTGTAGTGCGGCATGTAGAAATAGACACCTACTGCACCCCTGCGTCAAATTAAAATAGAAATCCTATACACATCCCCCTCACTAGTGTGCTGAGTTCCACGGCACGCTTTTTTTGTTGCAATGGTATATCTGAATAGTGTAACATCTTCATCAGGAAGACGGCGCTCATGTCGGATTGAAGAGGCTTATGGCACAGCAAAAGAGGAAGAACCCATGATCCTGGCAGATCGTTCTTCCTCTCACACAAACCTCTCCACGCAGGAAATGCGCGAGGGCACTATCCATGATACGGAAGAATACGATAAAATGCAAGATTTTTTCTATCCTGTTCTTATCCATGAAGTATGCGGACAGGCTCTATGACGAGTTCGGCAAGCCCTGCCATGCTTGGAAAGAGGCTTGCCCTCACTGCGGCGCTTCGGGGAAATGCTCCGAGCATGACAGCTACTGCAGGACTGTGATAGATTTTGTCTCAGACGAGGTATGCTTGCGCCGATTTTGGGTGAGGCGGGTCAAGTGCTCCTCCTGCGGCCATACCCACGCCATTCTGTTCGACCCTGTCATTCCTTACCTGCGCTATAGCCTCATCTTCGTCCTTCGCGTGCTTTATGCCCATTTCTGCCAGGGCTGGAGCCTGTCCAGCATATATGGCACTTTTGGCATAGGTGCTCGCACTTTCTGCCGGTGGGCAAAAATCTTCGAGTGCCACTGCAGTGAGTGGCTGGGCAGACTGCGTAAGGCAGATTGCGGTGCAGCAGGCTCTCTTGAGGTCCTGCTGGAAAAGGATCCCTATGCAGATTTTGCCGTGGCCTTTTTCCGTAGGACGAACCTTTCCTTCCTTCAGTCCCATGCCAATCCTGCAAATTGTCGGCAGGCTCATCCTGCCCCGCTGTGTTTTTCTCGATGTTCACATAACACGCCATAGGCAGGCAGCCTCCCTCCGGCTAGAATGGTCTGAAGAAGGGAGGAATGCCTTATGGCAAGTGAAAAGACAGCTGCATCACCTGTGGAGATCGCCCAGTTCCGGTTCGCCTTGATTGCGCCGGTCATCCAGGGCTTGTTTCCTGACGAGTCCAGAGCTGCTTATTACAGGCGTGTGACGGAAAAGCCTCTTGTTTTCCCTGACGGCACGGAGCGCGTGCTCAGCTACAAGACCTTGGAGAAGTGGGTGTCAGACTACAAGAGGTTCGGTTTCGATGCCCTTATGCCCAGGCCCCGCTCTGACAAGGGCAGCAGCAGAGCCCTTGCAGATACGGCCATTGAGGAGATATACCGGCTCAAGCAGAAATTCCCCCGCCTGAACGCCACCCAGATCCATGCCTCGCTGGTGCAGGACGGCTTCATCACCGCCAAGGTCAATGTATGCACGGTGCAGCGATTCCTGAAGCGTCACGGCCTCAGAGGTGCCAACAATCCTGCAATGAAAGACCGCAAGGCTTTTGAGGAGGATTCCTTTGGGAAGATGTGGCAGACAGATACATGCTTCTTCCCGCATATTACGGTGGAGGGCAGGAGCCAGCGGGTTTATGCCATCTGCATCATTGATGACCACTCCCGCCTGATTGTGGGCGGCGGACTCTTCTTCAATGATTCGGCTGCCAACTTCCAGGCCGTGTTCAAGGAGGCCGTAGCTGCCTATGGCATCCCTGCCAAGCTCTATACGGACAACGGGGCACCCTATGCCAATGAGCAACTGGCACTCATCTGCGGCCAGCTGGGCACGGTGCTCCTCCATGCAAAAGTCCGCGACGGAGCCAGCAAGGGGAAGATAGAGAGGTTCTGGCGTACTGCCAAGGAAAGGTGGCTGTACGGCTTGGATACCAGCAGCATAGATTCTCTTCGGGATTTTGATTTTGCCTTCAGGGAGTACCTTCACCTGTACAATAATACGCTCCACAGCAGCATAGGCTGCACTCCCTTTGAGAGGTACAGGGAAGGGCGCGAGAATCTCCGGCTGCCTGAGTCAAGCGACTGGCTGGACGAATGCTTCCTGAACCGGATTACACGCAAGGTCCGCAAAGATTCTACCGTATCCATAGATAAAGTGTCATATGATGTGCCCATGCATTTCATAGCCCAGACGGTAGAGATCCGCTACAGGCCCGGGGACATGGGCTCGGCCTTCATTCTCAGCCAGAAGGAGCATTACCCCATACGACTCAGCAACAAGAACGAGAACTGCCATGCCAAGCGGCAGAATCCGCCGCCCATAGACTACACAGCCATAGGAGGTGAGGAGCATGTACAAGGCGCGTTATTCTCTGGCCTATAATCCCTTTGACAAGGAAAACCACAAGACAGGAAACCATTTTGAATCCGAGGATTTCAGGCAGATGACAGGGCGCCTGGGGCATCTGGCCAAGACACGGGGGATAGGGCTTTTTACTGCCAGTCCAGGGCAGGGCAAGACGTACTGCCTGAGAGACTTTTTTAGCAGCCTCAATCCCAACCTGCATATGCCGCTCTACATTTGTCTGTCCACCGTAAGCGTGGCAGAATTTTACCGTCAGCTATGCATGATGCTGGGCATTGCGCCCAAGGGCGGCAAGCCGGGCATGTTCAGGGCCATACAGGAACAGGCAGCATACCAGTACAAGGAAAAGAGACAGCCCCTGCTGCTGGCCATAGATGAGGCACAGTACCTTTCTACCGGCATCCTTAACGACATAAAAATGCTGATGAACTACAAGTGCGACTCCATAAACTGCCTTTCCTTGATACTCTGCGGCGAGCCGCATCTCAACAGGATACTCAGCACCCCCATACACGAAGCCTTGAGGCAGAGGATAACCGTACACTACAATTTCAGGGGGCTGACGGATCAGGAAGCTGTTGATTACATAATTCACAAGCTATGCAAGGCAGGATCTTCAAAGGCTGTCATTGACGAGGCTGCGCTCAGTGCTGTGGCAGGCCACGCCCACGGCAACCCACGGGTGATAGATACCATAATGTCCGATGCGCTCATAATTGGCAGCCAGCAAGGCAAGGCCTGCATAGATGCAGATGTGATACTTGCAGCAGTAGAAAACAGAAATCTGAATTGAAGAGGCAGGTACCCCCAAAAGGTCATGGTTTACCATGGCCTTTTTTCATGAATGGCAGGGGAAGATTATAACTGCTCAGACTGCGCCGTGCTTCTGCTGACAGTGTGCCGTTTGCTCTGAATTGCAAATTGCCGTAGGAAAATCGGTCTACATTAATTTGCAGGAAACGCCTATTGCAATGTGCCGCGGGACAGAAGAACGCCATTCACAAATGCCATTTCCACATAATCGCCACTTTCTGCATATTTTGGTTTTGCAACTGCTTGCGAGTATGCAATTTTGTAAATAATCTTTT
>JAGBLH010000264.1 GCA_017635515.1 Selenomonas sp. | reverse complement strand
ATGGTGCAATTACCTTCCTTATCTCTAATAGTTATAAACTAATTTATTAGCACTCTCGTTCTTTGAGTGCCAGCGTACGCATAATAATATACTACGTTAGATACAAAAAGTCAATAAGTCAAAAGCCATATGCTTTTTAATGTGCTATAATTGTGCATATATCGCTGTAAGGGAAAGGGAGGGATACACTTTGCATATAGTTGGCATTATCGCAGAATACAATCCCTTCCACTTAGGCCATGCCTATCAGATAAATGAAATACAGCGGCATATGCCTGAGGCGGTGATAGTAACGGTTATAAGCGGAGGGTTCACCCAGAGGGGCCTGCCTGCCCTGCTGGACAAGTGGGAGCGGGCCAGGCTGGCGGTGCTGGGCGGCTGCGATCTGGTCTTGGAGCTGCCCTTCGCCTTCGCCTGCCGCAGCGCCCAGGACTTTGCCCGCGGGGGCGTGCAGCTGCTATCAAGGCTGGGTATCATCGACACCCTTGCCTTCGGCGCGGAAACCAATAGCCTTGAACAGCTGGCACAGGCCGCCAGAAGTATGGAAAGCCCCACCTTCCAGCAACAGCTCCACAAGAAAATTGCGAACGGGCTTGCTTACGCTTCTGCCGTAGAAAAAACGCTTAGTCAAGAAGCATCTTCAGCTTTCATAAGAAAGCCAAACAACATCCTGGCCTTTGAATATCTGCGCGCTCTAAGAGATGCCCCCGCCCTCTCTCCCCTGCTGATACAGCGGCATGGGGCGGGCTACCACAGCGCTGACCTCAAAGCCCCCCTGCCCAGCGCCTCGGCCTTGCGGCTGGCCCTGTACGAAGGGCGGCTAGATGAAAAAGCAGCCAAGCTGGCTGCCCCTCCTGCCACGACGGAAAGGCTGACGCAGCTGAAGGCAGTGGAACTGCCACAGATGGCCAGGCTCTACCCCGCCCTGCAGCTAATCCTCTTGCGGCAAAGCGCGGAGAATTTGAAGCGTATCTATGGCATGGAGGAAGGGCTGGAGAACCGTCTGCAGGAAGCAGCCTCTGCCCCCAGCTATGAAGCATTCATCCAAAGGGCGGTCAGCCGCCGCTATCCAGCCACCAGGCTCCAGCGGCTGGCCCTGCATATGCTGCTATCTCTCGACAGGGAAAGGGCGGCAGCCCTTGAAAGCTCCGGCCCCCTCTACGCCCGCCTGCTGGCGGCAGGGCCACGGGGCAAGGAAATGCTCAAGGTCATCAAGGAAAAAAGCGCCCTGCCCCTGATTGCCAAGACCTCCCACTTCCTCGACAGCAAGCAGCGCAAAAAAAATCTGCCGGAGCTCACGCCCCTGCAGCAGATGCTGGCCTTCGACACCTGGGCCACGGAACTCAGGGAGCTCACCCTACCCCACCCCCGCCCAGTCAACGACTTCAACCAATCCCCTGTTTTCCTGAAATGAAAGGAGTTTTCCCAATGGCTTTTGATGCACATGACCTCGACCTCAACCAACTCATTCTCTGCCGCAACCTCCTGCAGGACGAGGTGATACACCATATCGCCCACCCCGCCGACACCCCGGAGGAATTCCGCAGCGAAGCCGCCGCCTGCGCCGCCCGGCTCATCCATCTGGCCGAGACCAGAGGACTGGGAGGCAACCTGATGCGCACCTACCTGCTCTACCTGCTGGTGCATGAAAAGAACCTGGCCGCCCAGGCGGTAGAGGAATTTGCCAAAGATGGGCAGATTGGGGGCAGCCTCCTCCAAGCCTTCATCCACGACCTCAGCCTCCTCCTGCCCCTGCTGGAACTGCCCGCCAGCACCTTCCTGGCCCTGCCCCTGCTGGACGATTACTCCCCCACCAAAATGCAGGGCAGCGAAGCCTTAAGCGCCCTGCAGGAGCTCACCAAGGACGCACATGAGGCCCAGGACTACGCCGTGGCGCTGCTAACCTATTACCGCTGCTACGGCTATGGAGAGATTGCCTCCTACCGGGCCTTCCGCTGGGACGAGAAGAAGAAGCGGCTGGTGGGCATCCGCCATTTCGAGGGACAGCGGCTCTCCGACCTCATCGGCTACGCCCATCAGAAGGACCTGCTCACCGGCAACACGGAAGCCTTCGTGGCAGGCCGCCCCGCCAACAACTGCCTGCTGGTGGGTGCCCGCGGCACCGGCAAGTCCTCCGCCGTCAAGGCTCTGGCCAACGAATACTACAGCCAGGGCCTGCGGCTGGTGCAGCTGACCAAGAGACAGCTCCCCTCCCTGCCCCTCCTGATGGAGACCCTGCGGGGCTTTGCCAGCAAGCGCTTCATCATCTTCCTGGACGATCTTTCTTTCGAGGAATCCGACACAGAGTACAAATCTCTGAAATCCGCCATCGAGGGCGGCGTGGAGGCCCGTCCCGAAAACGTCCTCATCTATGCCACCTCCAACCGCCGCCACCTCATCCGCGAGACCTGGCGGGACAGGCTGGACGAGCAGGACGAGCTTTACAAGAAGGACAGCATGAACGAGACCATCTCCCTCTCCGACCGCTTCGGCCTCATCATCCAGTACTACGCCCCCAATCAGGAGGAATACTTAGCCATCATCGCCCATATGCTGAAAAAACAGGGCATCGAGCTGACCGCCGAAGACCTGCGCATCGAAGGCCTGCGCTGGGAAATGGCCCACAGCGGCAGAAGCGGCAGGACGGCAGAGCAGTTTGTGCGGCATTATTTAGGGAAGAATTGAAAAGAGGAATAAGATATGCTAGTCGGCGAAGAGAGAAACAAAGTAGACCAGATCTGGGACACCTTCTGGACAGGCGGCCTCACCAATCCCCTGCTGGTCATCGAGCAGTTCACCTACCTGCTGTTCATCAAGCAGCTGGACGATATAGAGACAGAGAACGAAGCCAATGCGGCTCTGCTGGGCTATGAGAACGAGGACAAGATTTTCGGCCCCCACCAGCAGAACTTCCGCTGGAGCAAGTTCAAGAACCTGGCTCCGGCAGTGCAGTTCAAGCTGCTGTCAGAGGAAATTTTCCCCTTCATCAAAAATCTCCACCCCGATAACGAAGCCTCCTACACCCGCTTCATGAAGGATGCCACTTTCCAGATTTCCGCCCCGGACAAGCTGGCGAAGATCATCGAGGGCATCGACAAGCTGGAACTGGATGAAGAAGACAGCAAGGGCGACCTCTATGAGTACATGCTGTCCAAGCTGGCCTCCTCCAAAATCAACGGGCAGTTCCGCACGCCGAGACATATCATCAAAATGATGGTGGAAATGGCCGCCCCCCAGCCCAGTGACATCATCGTAGACCCCGCCATGGGTACAGCAGGATTTTTGGTAACCGCAGAAGAATTTATCCGCAAGCATCACAGCGATATGCTGCTGGACGATGAACAGGCCAGGCATTTCTCCAGCAGTATGTTCCACGGCTTCGACACCGATCCCACCATGCTGAGAATCGGCACCATGAACATGATGCTCCACGGAGTGCATTATCCCCGCATAGACTACAAAGACAGTCTCTCCAAGAACAACTACGACAAAGACAGCTACACACTGGTACTGGCTAATCCCCCCTTCAAAGGCTCCCTGGACAGCGAGACGGTGGAAGAAAGCCTGCTGCGTGTCACCAAGACCAAGAAGACGGAGCTTCTCTTCCTGGCCCTGTTCCTGCGCATACTGAAGCTGGGAGGCCGGGCTGCCGTCATAGTCCCCGACGGTGTACTCTTCGGCTCCTCTAAGGCTCACCAGTCCCTGCGGAAAGAAATCGTAGACGGCAACAAGCTCTCCGCCGTAATCTCCATGCCCAGCGGTGTATTCAAGCCCTATGCAGGAGTGTCCACGGCGATTCTGTTCTTCACCAAGACAGGAGCCGGGGGCACGGATAAGGTCTGGTTCTACGATATGAAAGCGGATGGCTACAGCCTGGACGATAAGCGGCAGGAGATAGCGGAAAACGATATTCCCGATATTATTGCACGGTTCCGTAACCTTGAGCAGGAAGAAGGAAGGAAGCGGACAGAGCAGAGTTTCTTCGTGCCTGTGGAGGAGATACGGGAAAACGGGTATGATTTGTCGGTGAATAAGTATAAGGAGATTGAGTATGAGAAGGTGGAGTATCCGAGTACGGAAGAAATATTAAAGAAACTCAATACTCTTTCCAAGGAACTTCAAAAAGGATATGCAGAGCTGGAGAAGATGATATAATGGCTAAACTAGGAAATTTTGTCAACATAAAAACGGGCAAACTAGATGCCAATGCTTCATCTGTCGGTGGCAAGTACCCATTTTTTACTTGCGCCGCTACTCCATTGAGAATTGATTCTTACAGCTATGATTGCGAATGTGCATTAGTAGCTGGAAATGGAGATTTGAATGTCAAATACTACAATGGTAAATTTGATGCCTACCAAAGAACATATATTATAGAAAGCAAAGATAAAACCATATTAACTGTTCCCTATTTATATCGGTTTTTAGAAAAGTATGTTGAAACACTTCGCACATTATCTATAGGTGGAGTTATCAAATATATAAAATTAGGTAATCTTACAGATGCAGACATTAAAATTAGAGATATCAATGAGCAAAGAAAGATAGTATATACACTAGAGAAAATTGACAGCCTACTCAACAACTTAGAGAAACAGTTACTCTACCATGACATTCTAATAAAATCACGATTTGTCGAGTTGTTTGGTGACCCAGTGACGAATCCGCATGGTTGGGATAAAGTTCCCTTGTCAGACCTAGCAGAAATCAAGATAGGCCCATTTGGGACGTTATTACACAAAGAGGACTATATTACAGGCGGTCATGCCTTAGTGAATCCTT
>JAGBLH010000263.1 GCA_017635515.1 Selenomonas sp. | reverse complement strand
CCTGGCTCTTGCGGTCTGCTGCCACGGCCTCGGCCTGCTCCTGACGAGCTGCATCCAGGATTCTGGCCCGCAGCACCTTCATGGCCTTTTCCTTGTTCTTGAGCTGGGACATCTCATCCTGGCACTGCACCACGATGCCCGTGGGCAGGTGGGTGATGCGGATGGCTGTTTCCGTCCTGTTGACGTACTGGCCGCCTGCGCCGGAGGCGCAGTAGGTGTCAATGCGCAGGTCATTCTGGTCAATCTCCACCTCCACATCCTCAGCCTCCGGCAATACAGCCACCGTCACCGCCGAGGTGTGGATGCGCCCGCCGGATTCCGTCACGGGCACCCGCTGCACCCGATGGGTGCCGCTTTCGTATTTCAGCTTGCTGTAGGCTCCCTGTCCTGTCACCAGGAAGGAAATTTCCTTGAAGCCGCCAATTTCCGTGGCATTGCTGTCCAGAATCTCCGTACGCCAGCCCTGCTTCTCCGCATAGCGCCCGTACATGCGGAAGAGATCGCCTGCAAAGAGGGCCGCTTCCTCTCCCCCTACGCCGCCGCGGATTTCCACAATGACATTCTTGTCATCATTGGGGTCCCTGGGCAGCAGGAGAATGGGCAGCTGCTGTTCCAATTCTTCTTTCCGCTGGCTGTACTCGGCAATCTCTGCCTCCAGCAGATGCTTCATCTCGGGGTCATTTTCCTCCCCCAGCATTTCCTTGTCCTCGGTGAGGCCCTCGCTGACCTTCTTATACTCCCGGAACGCCTCCACAATGGGAGTGAGCTGGGCGTGCTCCTTGGAGTAGCCCTGCCACTTTGCCATATCCTGCATGGCATCCGGGTCGCTGATCAGAGACTCCAGCTCCAAATACTTATCTTCTACGGCTTGTAATTTGGCAAGCACTTATTTCACCTCATAATCTCAATCAGTCAGCGAACTTGCTGCGGCTACGGATTGCTCCTCACTGCCCTGCTCCTCTGTGACCTGGGCCAGATAATTCCCTGAGCCTTCCAAGATTTCTTCTTCCGGCAGCACCGCCTTCAGAGACTCGATAGCCACCTCCACCATCTCGTCCTCAGGCGGGCGGGTGGTGAGATACTGCAGCCAAAGTCCCGGCATGATGGCAGTCTGGATGATGGCATTCTTGCTGCGGCCCGCCAGGCGGATAATCTCATAGGAAATCCCCGCCACCACCGGCAGCAGCACGATGCGGCTGGCAATGCGGCTCACCAAATCCGGCCAGCCCAAGAAGGCAAAGACGAAAATGGACACCAGCATGACAATCAGCAGGAAATTCGTGCCACAGCGGGGGTGCAAGCGAGAAAAGCCCTGCACATTCTCCACCGTCAGGGGCAGTCCCGCCTCATAGCAATGGATGGTCTTGTGCTCCGCCCCGTGGTACTGGAACACCCGGCGGATATCCTTCATGCGGGAAATGCCCCAGATATAGAGCAGGAAGATAATCAGCCGCAGGAAGCCTTCCATCAGATTCAAAAACACCGGGTCTTCGGTGATGAAGTGGAACAGTTTGGCCGCCCCGGTAGGGATGGCAATGAAAAGAATGGATGCCAGCACCAAGGCAAAGATGATGGTGCCTGCCATTTCCTTGTCGGAAAGCTGCTCGTCCTCCTCCCCTGCCATCTTGGCAGAGTAGGACAGGGAACGGATGCCGATGACCAGCGACTCGATGAGAGCCACCGTCCCCCGCAGGAACGGCTTTTTCAGGATGGGGAACCTGTCGGCGATGGAACGGACTTCTTTCTTCTCCACCTCGATTTTCCCATCAGGGGTGCGCACAGCCGTAGCCGACACCCCAGGGCCGCGCATCATGACACCCTCAATGACCGCCTGGCCACCCACCGTCAATCTATCACTCATAGAAAATCACCCTTTTTAATCAAAACTTGCATAACGGGCTCATTCTAGCAAATGTATCTGAAGAAAACATAGAAAAAAGCAGAGACAGCCCACATGGGACTGCTCTGCTTCCTGATGCTTTCAACCGAATCAGTTCTTCTGATAGCGCTTGTTGAACTTCTCGATACGGCCACCTGCCTGAACGTCACGCTGACGGCCAGTGAAGAAAGGATGGCACTTGGAGCAAACGTCGACGCGCAGATCCTGCTTCGTGGAACCGGTCTTGAAGGTATTGCCGCAACCGCAGGTCACAGTAGCCTCGAAGAACTCGGGATGAATACCCTGTTTCATATCTATACACCTCACTTTCCCCAGGAACTGGGATGGATACAAGCCCGCTCGTGCCGGCTTGGTTATACCTAGCTGCCCTACGGGAAAGCTAGACAAGAATGTCTTGGAAACAGACGCCCTGCGTCCATTACCCAGCTATTATAGCACAGGACCAAAGGTCACGCAAGGAAAAAAGAACATCCTCCTTGAAATTTCAGCAATAGAGTCCAGGCAGCTTGCCGCCCTCCAGCCTGACGCAGTTGCGACCGGCGTTCTTCGCCATGTAGAGGGCCTGATCCACCCTCTTGAAGAGAGACTGGAAGCTGTCCACCCGGCCGTGCCAGACGGCCACACCTATGCTGCAGGTCACATCCACCCCGCCGACCTTTCTGGCGGAAACCAGGCGGCGCAATTTCTCGGCAAAGTCCAGAGCCTCCTTCATGCCCAGCTGGGGGCAGAAAATCAGAAACTCCTCGCCCCCCCAGCGGATAAAAGGCTTGCTCCTGTCCAGAGCCTGACGGACTACAGACGTAAAATCCTTCAGCACCGTGTCCCCGGTGCTGTGGCCATACTCGTCATTGATGCGCTTGAAATGGTCGATATCCAGAAGCAGCACGGACATAGGCAGATGCTCCTGCTGGCTGGCATTGAGACTTTCCGCAGCCAATTTATCCAGACGCTGACGATTATAGCACCCTGTAAGCGGGTCTCGCTCCGCCATTTCCGTGGCCACGGCAGCTTCATACTCCAGGTCAGCCTGCCGAGCAGCCATCTCCCGCTGATAGGCCAGCTGCCTGCCGATAAGCACGAAGATGAAATAGCAGAAAGGCAGTATCGCAAAGGGCGTCACAAAGCTGCGCTGAGCCCAGAGGTGAAAGTGCCCTGCCAGACCATCAGCCACCCCACAAAGGGTAAAAGCAACCACGGAGGAAAGCAACGCTCTGGCCCTATAGTCGCCCTTGGAAGCCTTGCGCCAAAGCCAGTAAGCCGCAACGCTCTCACTGAGGAGCAACAGGGGATAGTATACAGCCATCATCCGGTTCATCAGATGCAGGCCCATCATCTCACCCGTCATGGCGATGACAAAGAGAACTACCTCTGCCCCCACTACCAGATCTATGCGGGTTCCCGGCTCGCCTCTCAGCACCTCGTAGACAATGAGGTTGGCAGAGATGGGCAGGAGATAGGCCAGAATGCTCAGAGCATACCACCAGAAAACCGGAGCATCAAAAATCAGCAAAGTGAGCTTGGCGGCGCAAAGCAGCCAAAGGGCGAAGATGCCAAGGAAGCCCACAATGGCAAAATAGAGCTTCCTCTCCTTCCTGGAGGTGAAATGATAGTAAAGCAGCATAATGACCATCAGCAACAGACACACGGGGATGGCCATGAGATTGGGCACATCCTGCCAGAAGAGGGTCTGCATCGCCTCCATCTCCGAGCTCAGCCCCAGGCTATCCACCTGGCCCAGCTGATAGGGAGAATTTGAATAGAGCTCGAAGGTAAGCTGGGTGGGGGAATAGAACTCCGGCAACACTACAATATGCCAGCGATAGCCATCCCCCAGGGGCATATCCCGGAAATTGCCATACTCATAAATGAGCCTCCCCCCCAGCCAGAGCCGCACAGACTCGTTGGTGGTAGCAAAGGTCAGGGTATTGTCCCTCACCTCCGCCGGAGAGATGGTACGGGAAAGAGCCACCCAGTGGACGTCAGCCCCCAAAGGAGGGCGCTCCGGATAGTCAAAGGACTGCCAGCCTTCGGAAACGGTTCCAGCTTCGGGAAGCCAATACGCATCCGTGATGCGTTCATAGGCCTGTGGTACCATACCGGGGCGATACAGCCATTCCCCCTGCCAGGAGGCGGCCTCTGCTTTTGCAAAACAGCATACTGCCACTATCAGCACCAGCAAAGACAATACTTTTGCTATGATATTATGCAGTCCTGCCTTCATAGTAAAACCTTCAATCCATTGTTTTAGGACTATAGTCCCAAAGTCTTTAATTTTATTGTTTTCTAGTTTACTCTCATTCAAAACCAAAGTCAAGCAAATATGTCAAAACACCCGCATAACTGCCCCAAGAAAATATCCCGGCCATGAAGCAGCCGGGATAATCTTGGGGCTGGGGAAGTCTTCAGAACATCATATTGACGAAATTGCCCATAGTAGCAATGCTATGGAGCTGCAGCAGTGAACTGCCGCTGTAAACGCTGGCCTG
>JAGBLH010000262.1 GCA_017635515.1 Selenomonas sp. | reverse complement strand
GTACTTCCAGATAGACTTCCTTATAATTCTCCATGTTCTCCCGGTTCCAAGCCCGCACCTCGTCATACATGCTGATGGTGCAACAGACCACGTCGATGCCCTGATCGGCAATCATCTTGCAGACACGGGCATTGCGGTAGGCACCGTCCAATCGCTCCTCACGGCTGTAGCCCACCTTGTCGTTGTAAGCCCAACGGCCCACGTCACCATCCAGGCGGAAGACGTTGGGCTTCGCTTCACGAAGACGCTCAAAAAGCCTGGTGCCGATGGTGGTCTTGCCTGCACCGGAAAGGCCGGTAATCCAGTATACTTTTCCTTTGGTCATATAAGTATCTTCAACTCCTGTTCGATTATCATTTGTTATTATTCAGCGCACATTCATCCCAATATTGACATCCCTGCCCCATTTGCTAAAATAATAGTAAGAAAATTCCCATCTGCTCACTTTAAAGGAGGCAGGAAACATGACACTCCCTTATCCCGTTCTAAAGCACAAAATCGAGCAGGACATTGAGCGCAAGCTGTATAACCCGCTAAATGATGTCCTCTTCAAATTCATCTTCGGCAGCGAAGATCGAAAGTAAATCACCATCAGCATCCTCCGCTACACCATCTTCCCCGAAGAACCCATGCACTCCATGTACAGCATCTACAACATCGATACCCAACGAAGACTCAACAGCGACATGGAACTGCATTTCCTGGAAGTGCCAAAGTTCACGAAGAAGCCTGTCAAAGAAATGACCCGCATGGAACGCTGGTTGGCTTACTTTTCCAACAAACTCGATGAAAAAGAAATGGAGGAACTCGCCATGAAAGAAACAGCTATACATACCGCCCTGGACGCAACATCAATCTTCATGCAGAATGAAGATGAACGGCTGGCCTATCTCAATCGTGAAATGGCTATCATGGACTATGAATCGGACAAGGCTGCCTGGACTGAGGAGGGCGAAAGCCGTTTGGCTCGTCTCATATCACTGCTGCTAAAAAGTGGCAAGGCTGAAGAAGCCGCTGCTGCCTCCGAAAGCGAACAGCTCCGGAAGGAACTCTATAAGAAATACGGCATTGCCTGATTTACCGCTCCTGCTTCGGCGGGAGTTTTTATATGCTGATAATTGCAACCATATCTATGCTCTGATCAAAACCTATCAAGATAATTCCGTTCTTTATGGCACATTCTCCTCCGGCAAGACAATAGCCGTCTCTATCCCCCTTCGCTGAAGTTCCTCCACTATCTCTCTTCTGTACCTATCCGTCACACCAATAATCACGCCTGTCCTCATGCCTACTTTCACCTCGCTGACAGCCATTACAGGCTGTCCAAACAGTCTTCGCACTTCTCCCGCTTCAGTTATCAGATAGCCAAGAAAATTTTTCCTATCTTCACCAGAGAGATATCGGTAAATCCTTTTAGCCCTAGTGCCAGCACCATAAATATAAAAATCATCATAAAGTTTGAGCATGCCATGGATAAATTCAGGAATGGCAACAATTTTATCACAGAAAGATTCCGGTGAACACAGAATCTCCTCCAGCATCGCCTTGTCCTTCACATCCATGAAACTCGTATCCAATCGTCTTTCTTTCTCCAATCTACCAAACCAGCTGGCTATATGTCTAATAAATTCAGCCCTATGATCGCTGCTCAGACGATATAGAGTATCCCTGTGGCCGATAAAAGAGAAAGTCACAAATTGTGGCCAGTAATCAAGGAGCATACCTCGCTCAGATAATTGTTTATAAATAAATTCATATTCATCCGTAATGCAGTAAATCTTGTCACGGCTCCACTGGGATGCCTCTGGATTATCCTGTCGATAATGATAATAACATCCATCATGAAGATATATACGCTCTGACAGAGCCATGGTCAAAAACCAAAAGCCGGTGTCCTGGTATGAGGCTCCCGGTGTCTCATTAAAGCGAATATGATTTTTCTCCAAAAAGCTTCGTCTATACAGACAAGACCAGTGAGCCAGATATCCTCTGAAGAGCTCCTTTTTCTCCTGGCGCGAAAGCACCTTGCCATACATCTCCATTTGCCAGTAAACGTGCGTGGGACTGATCTGGTATGCCCCAGGTTCCCCCTCAATCATGGCAAAATCAGACTTGACGAAATCAAGCTGATATTTCTCAGCTATTTGATACAAATCAGCCAACATATGCTTATCAAGAAAGTCATCCGGCTCTAAAATAGCAATATAGTTGCCTCTTGCCAAGTCCAGCCCTAGGTTCATAGCACTGCCATAGCCGCTGTTTGCTCTATGTTTCACACGTATACGAGCATCCCTGGCTGCGTAGGCATCAAGTATTTGCCCAGATCTGTCACTAGAGCCATCGTCTATACAGATAATTTCTATGTTTTCCAAAGTCTGTCCCAAAGCACTATTCAATGCTTCAGGCAAATATTTTTCTACATTGAACACAGGTACCAAGAGAGATATCAGTATCTTCTCAGCCATAGTCTGCCTCCATCCCAAATATTTCCCACACTTCATCACTGGCAATAAAAGTCTCATCAAGACATCTTATCTTATTCTGCTCGGCTCCCATAGTCAGTAAATCTCTCCTGACCACCTCGACTGTGTGCGAGTTCATAATGGGAATCAAAAGATAATCATGCCTTGGCAAGGCTGAAATCTCCTGCAAGGAAAAAACTTCCAAGCCCTCATCTCTGAGCAGCGCTGCCCTGGCATCCAGCCATAGGATGCAGCTGGCAAAAGAAGTGTATTCCAAAAAGTCATGCAAAGCCTGACCAAAAACTCCCGCTCCATAAATAATAATTTGGCTGCCCTGCGGGACATCCCTAAAGGGAAACAAATATGGCAGTTTTTTCATCTCCGGGAGCAGCCAAGGCGAGCGGGGAATCAGGATACAAGTAAGCATATATTGCCGCAGCTGCCGTTTTAATTCAGCAGACTGCGGAAGATTTGGTAAGCTATCTCCCACCAGCCGATAAATCTGCCTAAAATGAACCATATCTTTCTCCCCCAGCCGCCTGCGCATCATGGAACCGCCATGCTGCACATAGTGGTATAGGGGCTTTTCTATTATGACCATGGATGAAGCGTGCAATAGATAAGGAAAAGTCACGCACACATCCTCACCAAGACCAATATCCGCCTCCACCTTCTCCTGCCAAGGAACAAGTTTTTCTCGAAGGAAAAGTTTGCCACACAAATAGGGGTAGACACTCCAATCAGACTCAAAATCATTATGAAAGAGTATTGGCCACACTTCTTGTTCCAGCCGCTCTCTGTCATAGAATCCCGGCTTAAGGCAGCTCCCATGCGCACAGGAGCAGTCTTTCTCATCCATAAAATGCCCCGCAACAGCTATCTCTGCACCAGTATCTCGAACAGCATCATACAAACACTCACAAAGCTCCTGTTCTATCCAGTCATCTGCATCTACAAAAGTCACATAGTGCCCCGTTGCCACTCGCAGTCCTGACTTACGTGCCTCAGGGAGGCCAAGATTTTCCTGATGAATTACTTTAATGCGTCTGTCTGCCAGTGCTGCCTTATCACAAAGTTCACAGGAACCATCTATGGAACCATCGTCTACCAAAATAATTTCTATAGCTTTCAGGCTTTGATTTTGAATACTTGACAAACATGTGGATAGAGATTTTACGGCATCATAGATAGGAATGATGACACTGACATGAGGCAGAAATTTCTCGCGATACCTAGTCGTCATGCAGTTCACAATTGAATTCCTCCTGATTCTGTGACAATATTCATTCAGTACAAAAAATAACTGTATTTTTATTACACTAAGGTGCCTTATGTCTTTCATATTCTAGGACTGACTTGAGCTTTACATTTCCATATTTCAACCTACTACCTTTATTGCTTTACTCGTACAATTCCTGTCCCTCCTGTAAATCAGGAAACAGGCAGTCTACCGGCTCCAGCAAATATCCTAATTTATCCACAAACTGTCTCTCTCCAGTCTCTGTCACCTCTAGGGCACGCTGATAAATCCATTCATGGAATTCTGTGATTTCCGATTCATCAGGCCAATTATCAAATTTAAGTTCCTGCTTCTCTACTTTAAAAGGCAAACCAAACAGCTCATATAATTCTTTCCTAGAATATTTTTCTCCATCATAGTACTTTAATTTGTAACCCCAAGTAGTATAATTGTTAGCATTTAATAGCTCCAGACGATAGTAATCAAGTATAGATGCGTGTTTTAAATGCCTGTTATATACAGGTCTTGTATTAAAACCTACTGTACCTTCAACATTACCACTATCCTCTAGATTAGTGGTCAAATGCAAGAGATTATCTGACCACGGCAGCCTAAGAAATTGGCATAATTTCGTAATGGTTTCCCTAGGATATAGTTTCAAATCTTCAAAACGAATCATCCTAACTGTATTTCGCTGTGGATGTCCTATAGGCAGATACGTCTTATAGTTATTATTTGCAAATTGTC
The DNA here is from genome assembly GCA_017635515.1 of Selenomonas sp. GTDB lineage: Bacteria > Bacillota > Negativicutes > Selenomonadales > Selenomonadaceae > Selenomonas_B. Next base: position 3,368 of record JAGBLH010000262.1, on the reverse strand, counting down.
TAGCAAAGGTAAAAGGACTGCTCCAAAATGAACCGGAATATGGATGACTGACCTCAAAAGTAGCAGCTCCGCCTATATAGGAAATGGGATGCCTACATATCCCCACTTCACGCACATAAGGGAAACTGGCGTACACTTTCTTTAAAACCGTAACATCTTGTGCCCCAGTGTAATTAAGCCATGGCAATCCTTGTCCGTAATTATGCTGATCATAATATAGAGCAGGCGAAATTCTTGAAGTAAAATTTCTGCCAAGTGTCTGGCTTACCGAAAGAAAGAATGCCTTCATCCAATCAGCAGCTTCATACTTACGGTCTGGTTTCACAAAATTAGACAAATTATCAAGAAAGACAGGCAACCTTTCTTCCATCTTGTACTTCAACATATTGTAAAAGTTAGCGGAAAGGGTACGCTGCTCCCCTTCTGTCACCGGCTGACGCAAACGATCAATAGCTTTCTCAGATGTTTTATCTTTAAGAAAAGTTTCATAAATGGCAGCAAAGTTTTGAAGTCCCTGCCATCCTATGGTCAAAAGATTCGGATGACCATCCAGAATCATACTGAAAAAATCTCGACCACTGTTCTGCGGTGTTCTGATAGTGTGTATAATTTCCGTAATTTCACTAAGCTCTAACGAACTCGGTTCCCGATGAACAAAGTCACATGTCTTTCCATAGTGACACGCCTTCTCTTGCTCATCAAAAAGAAATACTGCTTTACCGGTTGCCAAGATATTCCGCCAATCATCTATTCGTAATCTGGCACAGAAATTTTCAAACGATGTGTAGTATAAATACAGCGAATTATCAGACCCATATTTCTCACTTGTACGCAACCGACTGCACATCCAAGCAATTTCTTCAACATTATAATCATTCTCTAGTATAATTGGCATTTCTGCGTCTACTTGTGTCAAAAAAGATGAAATATGGGAAGTTATTTCTGTTTCAAGAACCTCTTCTGGCCACTGGGGCAATTGCCTGAAACACCCCTTATATTCTGCAAAAGCCTGTCTTTGTAATTCGTAAAGCCTATCCGCTTGTAAACTCGCGTGCAGTTCCTGTACAGAAATTTTTTTCTCAAAACCAGGATATAAATCAGCCTCGTAAACCAGTGTACCTTGTAAATTATTAATCAGAAGCCCCTTTAAAAGGACATCATCAAGCACTTGAATATTCACCCTGTCAGAAAAGGCATTAATAAAATCACGCAATCGCTTACTCCCCTTGGAGGAGACATACACCCCACCTAAAGGGAAACTGGGCATATCTTCACGTAATCCCTGCCAATCGAGATCTTGGAAATCCTGAGCTTCTTGCCTTTTTGCTATAGCCACAATTTGCCCTGAAGTATTTACGACTGGAGTTTCTTCAATTTCAGATTGTCTTTGCATAACTTGATGAATCGCCTTAAACAAAGCCTCTCTATGGTCTGTATCCAAAGGACTATGAAACACTACTGGCTCTGTTTCACTGACTTTAACTACCAATTCTCCATTTTTAATCATAAAGAAATTATTTTTCCTAAAAACAGACTGCCATGCGTAATGCCCTGTCTCATCTGTAAGATAAATATTTTCTGCCCCGCCGTCAAAAAATTCTAACAACTTCTTTATACTAAGCTCGTTTTTGGGCAAGATATTGTGAGGATTACAAATATGATATAGAGGCTGCCAGACAATGATAATGTCATGTTCCTCTCCATCACGTACAGGCTTCCTACAATAAACAGCCTTGTCATGCCAGGCACAAACAGGTGACTCCAACTGCTCAATGCCATCAAGCAAAATGGAATTATACATCACCCAAGCAGGTATCCTCTTAGATGCATCATTTTCATCACGCTCATCATAGCATCTGCAGGCAATCTCTAACATGCCATCCCCATAACAACGCACATGAAGTCTTATTATCCCACCCTCATCTGTTACCATAAAACCGACACCGTTTTTATTACAGTTCCACCAAGGCTTTGTTATGCGAATTTCATCTGTTTCTACCTGCTTCATCAACTTGACCAGATTATACTCTGAACCCACATTTTTGATGTCTACCCTGGCCGTATGCGCAATCTTGTTTAAATTGAGCTCTTTCATATCTATACCTCGCGCATCTATATAACTTAAATATACTTTTCAATCTCACACTCAAGAAAATAGTCCACAGTCCGCACATCCCTGAATCCTATTTTTGTAGCCGTATTTATCATATCCGGCTGATTATCCTGATTTGCACTCACTATCAAAAGGGTCCCCTTCCTCTTGGCGAGTCTTGCATACCTGGATATCTCCTGTACCGTCAGACCCTCTTTCTGTTTTTTCTGTGGCGTACCTGTGACAGCAAAACCAGCAATCTTCCCAGCCAGCCCTTCCCTATTAAGCAACGCATGAACCTTGCTGCCAATAAGTCCTGCGCCATAAAGGATGATCTTTTTACTCTCCCTTGCATCCTCCAGAAAATGCTTCAGCCTGTCCCTGTCGTGCTGCTGTGGCTCAGCAGCCACTGGCGTGCGGGTGAGTTCCATGCTGTTTATGAGCAGGCCCTCTATAGAATTAAATGGGAATGTCGATAACTTCTGCCTGTCTTCAGCCGGCATCTGCTCACATATGAGCTTCAAGTTCCACATGGTCATGCAGGCAAATTTGGCTATATTGCCCTGCTCCCTTTTGTTTGCCGCTTGAGTGTAGATGGCTTTCAGGCACTCCTGCATGACCCACATGCGATCCATGGCACGCTTGTAGTCTGCCTTGCTGGTCATGGTGGAATTGGCTCTGATGCGGTAGCAATACAGGCGCTCCTTGATATGCAGCATCTTCTCGCAGCGCAGATGGCACTGCAAGGAGAACACTGCATCCTCGTAGTAGCGGCCAGGCTCGAACTGAAGCCCTGAGTCTCTCAGCCACTGACTCTTGATAAATAAAAGATTGGCAGATTCCACGAAGTCATTGTTTTCCATCATGTCGCAAAAATAGCTACGGCCGGAGCGCAGACCGCTGTAGCTGCCCTTAACCTCGTAGTATTCCTCAGTCCTGTAATCACGCTTCCTGATATCCTCAAAAAGCAGGGGGGCTGTCTCATAGGAAACAATATCCGCCCCTGAATTTTCTGCAGCCTCGGAAAGTTTTTTGAGGGAGCCTGGCAAAAGCATATCATCGCTGTCCACGAAGCACAGGTAACGACCTCTCGCGTTTGCCAGGCCGCTGTTACGAGCTGCGGCCAGGCCGCTGTTCTGCTTCTCTATGACCCTGATGCGGCTGTCTCTATCAGCCCATGACTTCAGTATCTCTCCACTGCTATCAGTGGAGCCATCATTTATGCAGATAATCTCGATATCCCTTTCATCCTGAGTCACCAAGCTAAATAGACAGG
>JAGBLH010000261.1 GCA_017635515.1 Selenomonas sp. | reverse complement strand
TCCTGGGCCGCCCGCAGATGGGCAAAGGTCTCCACCTCGCCCCCGTCTGCATGGACAGCGGCTTTCACGATGGCCTCGCCGTAGCCCGTAGTCAACACGCCCGCAAGATAGGCGCTCTCCGGCAGAACCTTGTAAAGCTCCTTCAGCTCCCCCACCACCGTCTGGAGAGGAGAGCCCTGATTGCTGCCGTAAGAGGTGTAGAGGATTTCCTTGTCCTGGCCGATAGCCGTAATCTTGGTGGTGGTAGAACCTGCGTCAATGCCCACGTAAACAGGGCCAGCATAGGAAGCAAAATCTCCCCGCTTCACCTTGTCCCTGTCGTGGCGGGCCTTGAACTCCTCGTACTCGGCAGGATTGTCAAAGAGGGTGAAGTCAGCCTTGCGGGTCTCGGCAGCAGCCGCCTGGGCCGCCCCCCTGATGCAGGCATCCAGCTTGGCAGCATCAATGACCTGGGCTTCTTCGGACAGAGCCGAGCCCATGGCCACGAAGTAATTGCCATAATCCACCTTCACCACATGGTCATCGTCCAGCTTCAAAGTCTCAATGAAGCGCTGGCGCAGCTCCGGCAGGAAGTGCAGCGGCCCCCCCAGGAAAGCCACGTTCCCCGAGATGGGACGTCCCTGGGCCAGATTGCCGATGGTCTGGTTCACCACCGCCTGGAAGATGGAGAGGGCAATGTCTGCCTTGGCTGCCCCATCATTCATCAGGGCCTGGATATCCGTCTTGGCAAAGACCCCGCAGCGGGAGGCAATGGTATAGATCTGCTTGCCCTTCTCCGCCAGGGTGTTGAGCCCCGGAGCATCCGTGGACAAAAGAGATGCCATATGGTCGATGAAAGACCCGGTGCCGCCTGCGCAGACACCGTTCATGCGCTGTTCCGGCGCATCGCCGAAGTAAGTGATCTTGGCATCCTCGCCGCCCAGCTCAACCACTGTATCGGTCTGGGGAATAAGCTCCTTCACCGCCGCAGCGCAGGCAATGACCTCCTGCACAAAAGGCAGGCCAATGCGCTGGGCAATGCCCATGCCGGCAGAGCCCGTGAGGGCAAAGGAGAACTTCTTCTCCCCCACCACCTCTTTCAAATGGGTGAGGTTCTCCTGCAAGGCATTGCCGATCTCTGAAAAGTGGCGGGCATAGTTCTTGTAAAGAATCTTCTTCTCATGGTCCAGCACCACCAATTTGATGGTGGTAGAGCCCACATCTATGCCCACCTTCAGTATTGAGTCCATTATTACACCACCTAGTATTACGGGAATTTTTTGTAGAACTCAGCAAAACTCAGTTCCATAGAGCATGACTAAGAAGCCCTTTTACAGGCTTTTTTCATATTTTATACCATGTCAAGGCTGCCTGTCTAGGCAAATTTTCTTCATAAAATAAGAGCAGTCCCCTTCAAGGCCCTGCTCTCCAATACTTATGCAGTTTGTCAATCAAGCCAAGCCAGCACCGACAAGCCTGCCGCCATTGCTATCATCAAAAAAACAGCTATATAGTCCAGCCTCTTCACCGCCAAGGCCTTCATCTGCGTCCTGCCCACGCCGCCGCGGTAGCAGCGAGCCTCCATGGCCAGGGCCAGCTCATCGGCACGGCGGAAGGCGGAGAGGAACAGGGGCACCAGGATGGGCACCATGGCCTTGAGACGGGTGAAGATGCTGCCCGTGGTGAAGTCCACGCCCCTTGACTGCTGGGCCTTCATGATGCGGTCTGTTTCTTCTATCAAAGTAGGCACGAAGCGCAGGGCGATGGTCATCATCATGGCCAGCTCATGGGCTGGCAGGCCGAAGCGACGGAAGGGAGACAGCAGTGCCTCCATGGCATCCGTGAGCTTCACGGGGCTGGTGGTGAAGGTCAGCAGGGAGCTCAGGAGAATCAGGAGCATGAGCCGCAGGCAGATGAAGGTGCCGCGGTTCAGTCCCTCCCAAGTGATATTGATGATTCCCAGCTGATAAGCTGTCTCCCCCGGCGTGCCCAGAATATGAATGATGAAAGTCAGCACGATGATCCAGAGCAAGGGCCGCAAAGAGCGCAGCAGCACCATCAGCGGCACCCCGGAGCAGCACATGAGACCACAGGTCAGGGCAATGATAAGTCCGTAAGCTGTCCAGCGGGTGAAGATAAAGATTTCTGCCATAAGCAACAGCAAGAGCAGGATTTTCACCCGCGGATCCAGCCTGTGCAGCAGGGAATTGCCGAGGTAATACTGGCCTATGGTAATGTCACTCAGCATTTGCCCAGCCCCCTTTTCACTGCCTGCACTGCTTCCCTGAGATTGCGCACAGGGCCTCTCTCCGCCAGGCCCGCTTCCCGCAGCCGCTCCATCAGCATCAGCAGCTTCGGCGGCTCCAGCCCCGCCTCGGAGAGCACCTCCCATCGCTCGAAGACCTCTGCGGGGGCACCAGAGGCCGTGAGGCGGCCCTCCTGCATGACGAACATCTCATCTGCCAGCCGCAGGATATCGTCCATGGCATGGGCTGCTGCTATGACCCAGTAAATGA
>JAGBLH010000260.1 GCA_017635515.1 Selenomonas sp. | reverse complement strand
TGCGACCCCTTCGTCCCGAACGAAGTGCGCTACCAAACTGCGCTACATCCCGTAAGCTTGTATAAGTAGTATAACACAAATCAGCGTTTTTTGCAAAGTTCAAGAAAATATTAACGAATAAAAAGGAATTTTATAGCTTCTAAGCGAAATAAGAAACATAGAATAAACTAGTGCGAGGAGGTTTCATCATGGGCAAGATAAATAAGATATTAGTGCCGGTAGATGGTTCTGTGAATGGGTGCAAGGCGGTTGATGAGGCTATCTTCTTTGCAGAAAAGTGCAAGGCAGACCTTGATTTTGTATATGTGGCCAGCAATATCAACAAAGATATTCCCAGCCATATCGTCTTTGACCGCATCTGGGAGAAGCTTCCCGCCGACCTCAGGGCTGCCAAGCACGTGGAGACCGGCAGCATCCACAGGGCCATACTCAGGGTGGCAGATCAGGAGAAGAGTGACATGATCATCATGGGGAGTCGCGGTCTGGGTCTCTTCAAGGGAGCCCTCATCGGCAGCGTCAGCCAGAAGGTGGTGGAGGAGTCAGCCATACCAGTTATGGTCATCAAATGAGAATATAGCTAATTATCGGGAGGAGAGCACAGGCTCTCCTCCTTTTAGCGTGAAATGCTTCTCAAAAGGTTGCTAAAGTAAACAACATAGATGTTGCAGTGCTAAGAAGACTTGAATATAAAATACGAGAAGGTCAGATTTGCTTTTTCCTGTTAGCTGTATCCTTGAAACAGAAGTAATCCGGCTGGTGGCGGGATTGGGTGTACTCGAACTGGATGCCATCGGCATTGTAGGTCTGGCCTGAAATCACGGCCAGGCAGTTGTAGTCGCCCAGGGACAGGAAGACTTCATCTTCCCTGGTGGCGCGCTCCACAGTCATGCGGCGGCGACTGGTGGTGATGGTCATGCCCAGGGGGCCTTCGATATATTCGTAGATGGAGTCCGTGGCGATGGCCTTGGTGAGTCCGGGCACCAGGTCCTTGCGGAAGTAGTTGATATCTAGGATTAGGGCCTTGCCGTTCAGGCAGCGTATGCGACGGATATGGTAGAGCAGGGCTCCTTCTGGGAAACCTGTTTTTTGGGCAAGGCTTTTGTCTGCTGTGACTTCTTCGAAGTATATGACGATAGTGGAGGCCTTCATCTGGTTGCGTTCAGCAGACTCCTTGAAGGACTCGATGCCGCCGATGGTGAATTCGTTCTGGAGGACGGGTTGGTAGATGACACGGACGCCACGCCCCTGCAGGGCCTGCACATAGCCGATTGTCGCCAGGCCGGTCAAGGCCCGCCTGATGGTGTTGCGGGAACATGCATAAATCTGGGTCAGCTGATTCTCAGAGGGAAGCTGGCTCTGGAAGGCATATTCGCCGACTTCGATGCGCTGTTTGAGATCATGGTAAATGGAGTCAAATTTTGCTTTGGGCATATGCTCTCACTCCTTGTCTTTCTTATTGTACTATTATACTCCAACAGCTTTGTTTTGCCAAAGGCAAAATATTACGACTTTATTTTCAAATAAGAAAAGATGAAATTTCCGCTTGACTTGTTTGAACAAATATTTTATTATATGCTCATAATGTTGTTCAAACAAGTTTATGAGAGGAGCAAGATCATGGGTCAGTACAAAAAGGACTCCAAAGAACTGCTGCGTCTTGTGGGCGGCAAGGAAAATATCGCTGCCGTGTCCCACTGCATGACGCGCATGCGCTTCGTGTTGGTGGAGCCCCAAAAGGCGGATGTGAAGGCCATCGAGGCCATGAAAGTGGTGAAGGGGAGCTTCACCCAGGCAGGACAGTTCCAGGTCATCATCGGCAACACGGTGAGCGAGTTCTATCAGGACTTCACTGCGTTGGCGGGCATCGAGGGAGTATCCAAGGATGCGGTGAAGGAGGCAGCCGGGGCCAACCAGAATATTTTCCAGCGGGCGGCGGCCATTGCGGCAGAGATATTCGCCCCTTTGATTCCGGCTATCATCACAGGCGGTCTGATCTTGGGCTTCCGCAACTGCATAGATTCCCTGTATCTCTTTGAAAACGGCACCAAGACTCTGGTGCAGCTCAGCCAGTTCTGGGCGGGCATGGATCATTTTCTCTGGTTGATTGGCGAGGCTGTCTTTCATCTGGGGATTCCCGTGGGTATCTGTTGGTCGGTGGTGCGCAAGATGGGGGGCACGCCTATCCTGGGCATCGTACTTGGGCTGACGCTGGTTTCCAGCCAGCTTCTCAATGCCTATGCCGTGGCCACTACACCTGCTGACCAGATTCCCCATTGGGACTTCGGCGGTTTCACTGTGGACATGATCGGCTATCAGGCGCAGGTGCTGCCGGCCATTTTGGCGGCTTTGACTCTGGTTTATCTGGAAAAGTTTTTCCGCAAGATAGTTCCTCCCGTAATTTCTATGATTGTGGTGCCTTTCTGCAGTCTGGTATTGACGGTCTGTGCGGCTCATTTCGTGCTGGGCCCCATCGGCTGGAAGATTGGCTCGGCCATTTCCAGCGCGGTCTTCTCCGGCATTACTGGTGATTTCCGTGTTGTCTTCGGTGCTATTTTCGGTTTTGTCTATGCTCCATTGGTCATCACGGGCCTGCACCATATGACCAACGCTATAGATTTGCAGCTCATTGCCGACTACCATGGCACCATGCTCTGGCCTATGATTGCCCTTTCCAATATCGCCCAGGGGTCGGCTGTATTGGCCATGATCTACTTGCAGCGCAAGAATGCAGAGGCACAGGAAGTCAATGTGCCTGCCTGGATTTCCTGCTATTTGGGCGTCACTGAACCTGCCATCTTCGGTGTCAATCTGAAGTATTTCTTTCCCTTCATCTGTGGCATGACGGGCTCTGCCTGTGCGGCAGTAGTCTGCGTCTCCACTTCCACCACGGCTAACGCCATCGGTGTGGGTGGTGTGCCGGGCATTCTCTCCATCCAGCCCCAGTACATGCCCAGCTTTGCCTTAAGCATGTTGGCGGCTATCGTGGTTCCCTTTGTGCTCACCACCATTATCGGCAAGAAGAAGGGCGTGGGCAAGGCTGCTTTGGCAGCAGAGGGCGGCGCAGCCGCAGTCAGGCCTGTGGTGGCAGAGGCTCAGCTTGCCGCCAAGGAGAGCGAGCATGAGTTCAAGGCTTTCCTGGATGGTGAGGTCATTTCCTTGCCGGAAGTCAATGACGGTGTATTCTCCGCAGGCATTGTGGGGGAGGGGCTGGCCATCCGTCCTGCGAGCGAGCTTTTGGTAGCTCCCGTTTCTGCCAAGGTTACTGTGTTGATGGAAGATTCCCGCCACGCAGTGGGGCTCACCTTGTCCAATGGCGTGGAGATACTGCTCCATGTGGGCATTGATACCGTGGATATGCAGGGTGAGGGCTTTGAATATCTCGTGAAGCAGGGGGACGAAGTAACGGCAGGCACGCCGTTGCTGAAATTCAGCCGCGAGAAGATCAAGGCGGCGGGCCACCTTGAGGTGACGGTCTGCATCATTACCAACAAGAACGGCGTGGAGAGCTTCAATTTCCGCACGGGCATGGCAGGTAAAGCGGGGGAAACCGTGATTGCTTCTTATTGAGAAGGCAGGATTCAGCAGGAAGAGGTGTATCTCATGGCAGATTTTCATAATAAGGTGGTTTACCAGATTTATCCCAAGTCCTTCAAAGATGCCAACGGCGATGGTTTTGGGGATTTGGCAGGGGTGATTGAGAAGCTGGATTACTTGGCCGAACTGGGGGTGGATTACCTCTGGCTCACGCCGTTTTTCCTCTCTCCCCAGAACGACAACGGCTATGATGTGGCGGATTACCGCCGCATCGACCCCAGCTTCGGCACTATGGCCGAGGTGGAAAAGCTCATAGACGAGGCAGGGAAGCGTGGCCTGGGGCTCATGTTCGATATGGTGTTCAACCATACTTCCACCGAGCACGAGTGGTTCCAGCGGGCTTTGGCAGGGGAGGAGAAGTACCAGGAATACTATATCTTCCGCGAAGGCGAGCCAGATCAGCCGCCCACCAACTGGGCATCGAAATTCGGCGGCCCCGCCTGGGCATATGCGCCGGAGGTGGGGAAGTGGTATCTGCATCTCTTTGACAAGACGCAGGCTGATCTCAATTGGGAAAATCCGGAAGTTCGGCGGGAACTGCAGGAAGTGTTGAAATTCTGGAAAGAAAAGGGCATCAAGGGGTTCCGCTTCGATGTGGTGAACCTTATTTCCAAACCGGCGGAATTTGCAGATGATATGGAGGGAGACGGCAGAAGATTCTATACCGATGGCCGCCATGTGCATGAATTCTTGCAAGAAATGGTCAGGGAAAGCGGCATTGAGGGCATGGTGACGGTGGGGGAGATGTCCTCCACCACCCTTGAGAACTGCATACGCTATTCCTGCCCGCAGGACAAGGAACTGTCTATGGTTTTCAATTTCCATCATCTGAAGGTGGATTACAAGGACGGCGACAAATGGCAGCTGATGCCGCCAGATATCAAGTCCCTCAAAGAACTCTTTGCCAGATGGCAGGAGGGCATGCAGGCAGGGCAGGGGTGGAACGCCACCTTCTGGTGCAACCACGACCAGCCCAGGGCTGTCTCCCGCTTTGGGGATGAGGGGACTTGGCGGAAAAAGAGTGCCAAGATGCTGGGAGCCTGCATCCATCTCATGCGAGGCACTCCCTATATCTATCAGGGTGAAGAAATTGGCATGACCAATGCCGGCTATGCATCCATCGACCAGTATCGGGACGTGGAGAGCCTGAACTATTATGAGATTCTCTGCCGGGAGGGCAAGAGCTCCGCCGAGGCGCTGGCAATCCTCGCTGCCCGTTCCCGTGACAATGGCCGCACTCCCATGCAGTGGTCGGCAGAAGCATATGCCGGGTTCTCCAGCCACGAGCCCTGGCTCCTGCCCCCGGACAACTATAAAAAAATCAATGTGGAAGCAGCCAGGCAGGACAAAGATTCCATCTTCGCCTTCTATCAGCAGCTCATCCGCTTGCGCCATGAGCGGGAAATCATTGCCGAGGGGAAGATTTCCTTCCTGGAGAAGAAAAACGAGGATGTGATTGCCTATGAGCGAACTCTGGGCGCTGAGAGACTGGTGGTCTTATGCAACTTCCGAGGGCGGGAAGTGTCCCTCAAGGAAAAGTCGCTGCAGGATTATCAGGCAGAAGGGCTGCACAGGGTGCTGGGCAATTATGAGGACGTGGGGCAGGCTCTGCGCCCCTATGAGGTCGTTGTGCTTGCCAATAGCTGACTTCTTATAACTAATGCCGCTGCAAAGTTGGACAGATTGCCCTATAGATGGTATACTAACTTACTAGCGAATTAACGGGGCTTAGGGCGTGTTGATTAATTCACTCAGCCCATCTTCACAGGTCAAGTTCATTTAATCAACACGCCCTAGATGCCCTGCATAGCTTATAAATCCTTAGTATGGGGGTAGATTTGTTTGAAGTACATGAGTGGCAATGAGCTGCGTGAAGCTTATCTGCAGTTCTTTTCCGAGAAAAAAGGCCATCTGCGCCTGCCCAGCTTTTCCTTGATTCCGCAGGATGATCCGACCCTGCTCCTGATTGGTGCCGGCATGGCGCCTCTGAAGCCCTTTTTTACGGGCAAGATGAAGCCTCCCCGCACTAGGGTGACCACCAGCCAGCGCTGCGTGCGTACCGGCGACATTGAAAACGTGGGCCGTACGGCGCGCCATCAGACTTATTTTGAGATGCTGGGGAACTTCTCCTTCGGCGATTACTTCAAGGGGGAGGCCATTCCCTGGGCCTGGGAATTCCTAACGGAAGTGGTGGAACTGCCCAAGGACAAGCTCTGGGTGACTGTCTATCCCGACGATGATGAGGCTATCGAGATCTGGAAGTCCCAGCCGGGCTTCCCCCAGGACCACATTGTGAAGATGGAGGACAATTTCTGGGAAATCGGCCCCGGCCCTTGTGGTCCGGACTCCGAGATTTACATCGACCTGGGGGAGGAGCGTGGCTGCGGTTCGCCTGACTGCGCCGTAGGCTGCGATTGCGACAGGTATCTGGAAATCTGGAACCTGGTGTTCACTCAGTATGACCGCACCGAGGACGGGGAGTACAAGCCCCTGGCTCATAAGAATATTGATACAGGCTGTGGTCTGGAGCGTCTGGCTTCTGTGGTGCAGAACAAGAAGACCAACTTCGAGACCGACCTGCTGTTCCCTATCATCGAGTACGCATCCAAGGTTTCCGGGGTGAAGTACGGCGAGGACGAGGCCAAGGACGTTTCCCTGAAGGTCATTGCCGACCATGCCCGTTCCATGGCTATCATGATCATGGACGGCATCCTGCCCTCCAATGAGGGCCGCGGCTATGTGCTGCGCCGCATCCTGCGCCGCGCTATCCGTCATGGGCGCATGCTGGGCATCAAGGACAAGTTCCTGGAAGGTGCTGTCCAGGCCGTAGTGGACATCTACGGCGAGGCTAGCGACTTTGGCGAACTGGTGGCCAAGCAGGACTATATCAAGAAGGTCATCAGCCTGGAGGAAGACCGCTTTGCCGCTACCCTGGCACAGGGCATGGCACTTCTCACAGAGGAAATTGAGAAGGTGAAGGTTGACAAGAAAGAGGAACTGGCTGGCGAAGTCGGTTTCCGCCTCTATGATACCTACGGCTTCCCCTGGGAGCTGACGGAAGAAATCCTCCATGAGCAGGGCCTGAAGCTGGACAAGGAAGGCTTTGACAAGGCCATGGAGGAGCAGCGCACCCGCGCCCGCAGCGCCCGCGCTGAGAACCAGCGCGTGGCTGTACCTGACCTTTCCAAGCTGGATACCAGCAAGTTGGTGGTGGACGAGACTGCCACCGAGGGCAAGGTGGTTGCCATCTGGAAGGACGGCGTGCTGGTGGACGAGCTGCAGGACGGCGAAGAGGCTGGCATCATTCTCGACAGGACTCCTTTCTACGCTGAAGGCGGCGGACAGGTGGGCGATGAGGGTCTGCTGATTTCCGAGTTTGGCCGCGTCCGCGCTGAGAATGCCAAGAAGCTGCCGGATGGCACTGTCTACCATGTGGCTTATGTGGAGGAAGGTCAGCTGAAAGTTGGCGAGACCGTGAAGATTGAAGTGGACAAGGCCCGTAAGCTGGCTTCTGCTCGCAACCATACTGCCACTCATCTACTGCAGGCTGCTTTGAAGCAGGTGGTAGGTGACCAGGTCAATCAGGCAGGTTCCTCTGTAACGCCAGACAGACTGCGCTTTGACTTCACCAATTTCGAGCCCGTCAGCGCCCAGCAACTGGCTGATGTGGAGGAACTGGTGAACAAGGAAATCCTCAAGAGCCAGGATGTGGAGATTGCCCACAAGAGCCTTGAGGAAGCCAAGAAGGACGGCGCCATGGCTCTCTTTGGCGAAAAGTATGGCGATGTGGTGCGCGTGGTCAGCGTCCCCGGCTTCTCTATGGAGCTATGTGGCGGTTCCCATGTGAAGAACGTGGGCCAAATCGGCATGTTCAAGATTGTCAGCGAGACTGGCGTGGCTTCCGGCGTGCGCCGCATCGAGGCAATCACTGGCCAGGTTGCCCTCGAGTATGCTAATGGCAAGCTGAACTTGCTGGCCCAGGCGGCTGCCAAGCTCAAGACTGGTGAGGAGGATGTGCCCGCGCAGCTTGATAAGCTGCTTGCCGAGCATAAGGAGATGCAGGCACAGCTGGCGAAGGTGGCCGAGATGCGCGAGAAGGCTTCTGCACAGAAGCTCTTGACAGGCATAAGGGAAATCGGCGGCGTGAATTACGTGGCTGGCATGGCCCAGGCCGAAGGCATGGACGAACTGCGCAGCGTGGCTGACCTGGCCTGCAGCAAGGTGGAGCGTGCCGTGGTAGTGCTGGGGGCTGTGAATGGCGACAAGGTGAACCTAGTGGTGAAGGCCTCCAAGGAAGCCGTGGAAAAAGGCATTCATGCTGGCAAGATCATCAAGGAAGCCGCCAAGGTCATTGGCGGTGGTGGTGGTGGACGCCCCGACATGGCTCAGGCTGGCGGCAAGGATCATGAATCACTGCCCAAGGCCTTCGAGAAGGCAGCCGAGCTGGTGCAGTCTCAGCTGGGTGTCAACTGATAGTGTTTGGCAAGTCCTCCCTTCGGGGAGGGCTTTTTGCCCATGGGAGGAGTTTCAGTGGCAGAAAAAAAAGATTTAGAAAAAGAGAAATCAGAAGAAGATATTACTGAAAAAGTCCAATACCTGGTGAAATACGGCGTGCTGGGGCTGATCCTGGTGGCGCTGCTCTGTGCGGGCGTCATGTACTCTCTGCACAATGGCAAGACCACCATGACCGTCTATGATGCCAAGGTGGAAAGCCAGCTGGTGGGAGTGAAGTCCAAGGCTGCCGGCAAGGTCATGGAAATCCTGGTGGAGGACGGCACCCATGTGGAGGCAGGCCAGGTCGTAGCCAGAGTGGCGGTGAATGTCACGGAAGAGGACATCAGGCAGCTGGAACAGACGGTGGAATTATCCCAGAAAAATCTGGAACAGCTCAAGCAGGGCCAGACAGTCACTGTGCCCACTTATGAGGCAGGGGCCGGCAGCTACAATCCTGCCGCCCAGCAGAACCTGGCCAGTGCCGCTGCCCGGCTGCAGCGCATGAACGAGCTCTTTGAGATGGGGGCTATCAGCGCCGTGAAGCGGGACGAGGCGGCAGCAGAGTACGCCGCCGCCCAGGCAGCAGCTTCCCAGAGCGTGGCTCCCAGGCCGAGCTACCGCACCATGACCCAGCCCACGGATCCCAAGATCATCGAGCAGGCGGAGCTTCAGCTCAAGCAGGCTCAGGCAGCCCTCAATAATGCCAAAAAGGACTCCCAGGCTACGGAAATCGTGGCTCCTGTGGCAGGAACCCTTTACTATACGGACATCAAGGAAGGCAGCGAGGTCAAGCCGGGCCAGACCATCGTCCGCATCGGCGACTCTGGCAGCATCTGGCTGGAAGCCAGGCTCACGCCGGAGCAGGTGGAAAAGGTACGCCTGGGCCAGTTCGCCAGCTATGAGATAGAGGGACATGAGCTTTCGGGCACCGTGCAGGAAATACAGCCTTCCGAGGAGGAAAAAGAGGATTCTGCCCAGAATACGGAACCCAAGGAAGCAGATGGCAGCGAGGATGACAGGCGGGTGGTGAAGATTTCCCTTCCCGCAGATCTGTCCTTCAATCTCAGGCCGGGTGTCAAGGCTACCGTGAAGTTTGTTTTGGATTCATGAGAGGCATGAGCAGGAAACAGGAGGTAGAAGAAGATGTTCAGATTTGCACACAACAACCTTAATGTGCTGGATTTGGCTCGCAGCATGAAGTTCTACGAGGAAGCCCTGGGGCTCAAGGAAGTACGCCGCCTGGAAGCCGAGGGCTTCACCCTGGTTTATCTGGGTGATGAGCGCAAGAGCCATCACCTGCTGGAGCTCACCTGGCTCAAGGACCGCAAGGAGCCCTATAACCTGGGAGAAAATGAGTTCCATCTGGCCTTCACCACGGACGACTACGAGGCTGCCCATGCCAAGCATAAGGAAATGGGCTGCATCTGCTACGAGAATGAGGCTATGGGCATTTACTTCATCTCAGATCCGGATGGGTACTGGCTGGAAGTTTTGCCAGAGTAAATTAAACTATTGATTGTTTACAAGGTGTCTGAGCTGTGTTATAATTAAATAGTTAATTTTAGTTCTTGAATGTCTTTTAGATTGTGAGTGCTATGGCTGATAAGTTTGATGTCATCTGAATTTAAGCGTTTTGGAAAGAGTGGGCTTAGGCTCACTCTTTCATATTTATGTAAAGAAGTTTAAGCAGGCAGCTCACAGATGGAGGTGGAGAGATGGCCCGAAAGGAAAATATCGAGCAGCAGGTGGAAAAAATCGTCCTGGAACTGCTGGAGGGACAAAGCGAAATCGAAATGGTTGACATGGAGTATGTGAAGGAACGGGATTGGTATCTGCGCGTCTTCATAGACAAGGAAGGCGGTATTGAGATAGATGACTGCCAGGCCCTCAGTGAAAAGCTGGAAGAAAGGCTGGACGCAGAGGATTTCATTACGGACAGCTACATCCTGGAAGTGAGTTCACCCGGTATTGACCGAGTGCTGAGGAAGCAGAGAGATTTCCAGCGGGAGCAGGGCAAGAAAGTGGATGTAAGTCTCTATGCTCCGTTGGAGGGTTCCAAGGAAAAGGAACTCACGGGAGTGCTAACTGGTTCTGACGAGGCAAGCATTACTCTGGACGGGGAACTGCAGCTGCCGCTTGAAAAGGTGGCCCAGATCCGCCTGCACATAGATTTCTGATAGGTAATATAGGGCATAGCCCTTTCAATTAGGAGGAAAGTTATTTTGGCAAGAAAAGCTACTAAAGCTAAGGCGAAGGACAGCGGGCAGGAGTTTCTCACTACTCTTCGCGAGTTGGGCGCAGAGCGCGGCATTGATGAGAATGTGCTGTTCGAGGCGATTGAGGCAGCCCTGATTTCTGCTTACAAGCGGAACTTCGCCTCTGCCCAGAACGTGCGCGTGACCCTCTCTCGTGAGACAGGCCACTATCACGTGTATGCCATCAAGACTGTGGTGGAAGAGACCGAGGACGAGATTATGGAGATTTCTCTGGCGCAGGCCCGCACCATCCGTCCCGAATACGAAGTTGGTGATGTGATTGAAATCGAAGTCACCCCTGCCAACTTCGGCCGCATTGCCGCCCAGACTGCCAAGCAGGTAGTGGTGCAGCGCATCCGCGAGGCTGAGCGCGGCATCATCTACGATGAGTTCCAGAGCCGTGAGAGCGACATCATGAGCGGCCTGGTGCAAAGGGTGGAGAACGGCAACGTGTTCATCGACCTGGGCAAGACCGAGGCCGTGCTGACTCCTGCCGAGCAGATTCCCGGCGAGAGCTATGAGCATGGCGATCGCATCAAGGCTTTCGTGGTGGAGGTCAAGAAGACCAACAAGGGACCACAGATTGTGGTTTCCCGCACCCATCCTGGTCTTTTGAAGCGTCTCTTTGAATTGGAAGTGCCCGAGATTCAGGACGGCATCGTGGAAATCAAGTCCGTGGCCCGCGAGCCAGGCCATCGTTCCAAAATCGCTGTTTACTCCAGCGATGAGGCTGTAGATCCCGTGGGTTCCTGTGTGGGATATCGCGGCATGCGCGTGCAGGCCGTGGTGGACGAGCTGGGCGATGAGAAAATCGACATTGTGAAATGGAACGAAGATCCTGCCAAACTCATTGCCAATGCCCTGAGCCCTGCCAAGGTGGTTTCTGTGGCAGTTAATGAAGAGGAAAAAGTTTCCAGGGTCATCGTGCCAGATTATCAGCTTTCTCTCGCCATTGGCAAGGAAGGGCAGAATGCCCGCTTGGCAGCCAAACTCACCGGCTGGAAGATTGACATCAAGAGCGAGAGTCAGGCCGTAGGCGAAGTCCTGGACGAGAACATGAACGAAGTCCAGGTGGAAGGCGAGGAGTCCTTTACCGCAGAGGTTGAATAAGCCATGAAGACCAAGAAACTTCCTGAAAGATTCTGCCTGGGTTGCCAGCAGAGCCTGCCCAAGAGATCTCTGGTGCGTATCGTCAGAAGCCCCGAGGGGGAGTTTGCCGTGGATGTCACGGGCAAGCTGCCGGGCCGTGGTGCTTATATCTGCCCTAAGGCAGAATGCCTTGAGAAAGCGCAGAAGTCCAGAGGTCTGGAGCGTTCCTTCAAGGGCAAAGTACCACAAGAGGTTTATGAGCAGTTGACGGCGGAGGTCGCTGCCTTGGAGGCAAAAAGCACGGAGGCTGAGTCCTGAGATGGCAGCTACCAGAGAACAGCGAATCATGAATCTTCTCAGCATGGCCCAGCGGGCCCGCAGGATTGTGTCCGGCGCCTTTGCCGTGGAGCAGGCGCTGAAGGCCGGCAGGGCTGATCTGCTCATCATGGCGGAGGACACGGCAGAAGAATCCAGGAAAAAGTTTTTAACTTTAGCCGATAAATATAAGGTTCCCTATCTAGAGGCGCTTGACCGCGATATGCTGGGCTCATGCCTGGGCAAGGATTACCGCGCGGCCGCAGCCTTGACAGACGCTGGTTTTGCGGCGCAGCTCAAAAAGCTGATGGAGGAGCCATGAGTAAATAAACGGGGGTGGATCAATGTCAAAACGCAGAGTTTTTGAATTGGCCAAGGAATTCAATACGGACAGCAAAGTGGTGCTTGAAATTCTCAAGCGCAACAACTATAAAGTGAACAACAATTTCAGCGGCGTAGGCGAAGCTGAGTACAATGTGGTGAAGCAGGAACTGCAGAAGTCCGCCAAGCCCGCTTCTCCTGCTCCCAAGAAGCCGGAGAAGGATTACAGCAGCCAGGATGGGCGTGTGAAGACGGAAAAGCACAGCCAGCCCAAAGAGAAAGCCGCAGCAGAAAAGGCAACGAGGCCTGCACAGGAAAAGGAAGAGCGCCATATGCACCAGCCCGCCCATACCGAACCAAAGCATGAAGATAGCAAGAGTGAGAACCAAGGCGAGCGTCATGAGCGCGGCGGTGAACGCAGCAGTGACCGTCAGGGTAGCCGCGACCACAAGAATGACAATCATGTCAAGGACAGCCATGCCAAGGATAATAGCGGCAAGGGTGGTAATGGCAAGAACGGCAAAAACGGTGGACGCAGTGAGAAGAACGGCGGTCGCAATGAGAAGAACGAGCGAGGCAGCCGCCGGGGCGACAAAACTGAGCGCAATGGCAATAATGGCTTCAACAACAACGATCGCCGCGGCGGTCGCAAGAGCAAGAACGGCAAGCGCGGTGGCGCACCGCAGCCTGCACCGAAGGCACAGATTGCCCGTCCTACTCATATCAAGGTAGGGGAGAGCATCGCCGTCAAGGATCTGGCTTCCAAGATGAGCTATACAGCTGCGGAAGTCATCAAGAAGCTCTTCATGATGGGAGTCATGGCTACCATCAACCAGGAGATTGACTACGATACGGCTGCTCTGGTGGCTGCCGAGTTTGGCGTGGCTTGCGAGGAACTGCCGCCAGAGGTTGACCCCACCCTCATTCCCGAGATTGAGGACGATCCCAAGTCCCTGAAGCTCCGTCCCCCTGTGGTGACGGTCATGGGCCATGTCGATCACGGCAAGACCTCCCTGCTGGATGCTATCCGCAATACCTCCGTCTCCACCCATGAGGCAGGCGGCATCACCCAGCACATTGGTGCATATCAGGTCATGTGCCAGGGCAAGAAGATTGTCTTCCTGGATACCCCGGGCCATGAGGCCTTCACTGCCATGCGTGCCCGCGGTGCCCAGATTACGGATATCGCCATCCTGGTGGTGGCAGCAGATGATGGCGTCATGCCTCAGACAGTTGAGGCTATCAACCATGCCAAGTCTGCCGATGTGCCTGTCATTGTGGCCATCAACAAGATCGACAAGCCCGGCGCCAACTCGGACCGCGTGAAGCAGGAACTCATGGAGCACGGCCTGGTGCCTGAGGAATACGGCGGGGATACCATCATGGTGCCCGTTTCCGCCAAGAAGCGCATGGGACTCGACAACCTGCTGGAAATGGTCCTGCTGGTGGCCGAGGTCAAGGAACTCAAGGCCAATCCGAACCGCGATGCCCGCGGTGTCATTGTCGAGGCCAAGCTGGACAAGGGGCGCGGTCCTGTGGCTACGGTGCTGGTGCAGAATGGCACTCTGCGCATCGGTGATTCCATCATCTGCGGCACCACCTACGGCAAAGTCCGCGCCATGGTCAATGACCGCGGTGACAACGTGAAGAAGGCCGGCCCTTCCGTACCGGTGGAGATCCTGGGCCTCAACGATGTTCCTTCTGCCGGTGATATCCTTGCTGTGCTGGAGGAGAAGCAGGCCCGTTCCATCGCTGAGGCTCGTGTAGAACGCCAGCGTACCAAGCTGATCAAGGCCAAGAAGGTTTCCCTGGATGATCTCTTCCAGCAGATTCAGGAAGGCGAGATCAAGGACCTCAACATCGTGGTCAAGGCTGATGTGCAGGGCTCTGTGGAGGCTCTCAACAGCTCCCTGTTGTCCCTCAACAAGAATGATGAGGTGCGTGTCTCTATCGTCCATTCCGGCGTTGGTGCCGTCAATGAGAGCGATGTCATGCTGGCCTCTGCTTCCAACGCCCTCATCATTGCCTTCAATGTGCGTCCTGATGCCAATGCCCGCAAGATGGCAGACAACGAGAACATAGATATCCGCACCTATCGCGTCATCTATGATGCCCTGAACGATGTGAAGGATGCCATGAGTGGCATGCTGAAGCCCAAGTACAAGGAAGTTGTCCAGGGCCGTGTGGAAATCCGCAAGGTCATGAAGTTCTCCAAGGCTCTGGTGGCTGGTTCCTATGTACTTGATGGCAAGATTTTCAATAACTCCAAGATTCGCATCATCCGCGACAACATCGAAATCTTTGACGGCGAGATTGATTCCCTGCGCCGCTTCAAGGACGAGGTCAAGGAAGTGGCCGCCGGCTACGAGTGCGGTATCTCCATCGTGGACTTCCGCGACTTCCAGGAAGGCGACATAATCGAAGCCTACACCATGGAGGAGATTGCTACTTCCATCACCGAGGCCAACAAAGCCGCTGCCAAACGCCGTGAGGAACAGGCCAAGGCCGCAGAAGCTGCCAAGGCAGAAAACGAAAATAAATAAGCTGTAAATATTTGACAGGAAACGCAGGCTGGCGCATAGCCAGGCCCTGTCGTTTCCTGTTTCTTTGTAAGGAGGTGTTTCCATGAGCCAGCTGCGAGTGGAAAAAGTACAGGAATTGATGAAACAGGAGATCAGCTCCATTATCCTGCGGGAACTCAAAGATCCCCGCATCGGCTTTGTGACGGTGACTTCCGTGGAGTGCACTGGCGATCTGCGCGAGGCAAGGGTCTACGTTAGTCTGATGGGCAGCGACCAGCAGGTGAAGGACTGCTGGCAGGGACTCCAGTCCTCTCTGGGCTTTATCCGCCGGGAAATCGGCAAGCGCATACGCTTGCGCTTCACCCCGGAAATCAGCTTTGTGGTGGATAAGTCTCTGGACTATAGCGCTCATATCCAGGAACTGTTGCTGAAGATTCAGGCTGAGACTCCTGTGAGAGAAGAAAATGAAACAAAGGGTGAGGAAGCATGAGACTGCCCCTTGAGGAAACTCTGGTTGTGCTGGGCGAGGGCAGGAAAATCATCATCACTGCCCATGTGAATCCCGACGGTGACGCCATCGGCTCCTGCCTGGCATTGTCCCGCTATCTGGAGAATCAGGGCAAAGAGACTGTGGTGCTCATTGATGATGAGGTGCCCAAAGGATTCATGTTGTTGCCAGGAGCAGATAAGATTGCCGCCCCTGAGGAAGGCCGGAGTTATGAGGCTGATCTTTTAGTGGTACTTGATTCCTCTCTTGACCGTATCGGTAAGGTGGCAGAAGCTGTCAAGGCTCAGGTGCTCAATATCGACCATCACCACACCAATGACGGTCAGGCAGAAAGGCTTTACCTTGATGGAGAACGAGCCGCCACGGCAGAGATCATATACCAGCTGCTGGAAATGGCAGGGGCAGCTTTTGACAAGGAGATGGCTATGGCCCTTTATACGGGGCTGGCCACGGATACTGGCTTCTTCCGCTTCTCCAACACCAATCCTCTCACCATGAGAGCAGCAGCCCGCATGCTGGAGGCAGGGGCAGAACCTCATGTGATTTCGGAGTCTCTGGAGCAGAGGCCCTATTCCCATGTGAAAGGGCTGGCTGATGCCCTGCAGCATATCGAAGTCTGGCACGGCGGCAGGGCCGCCGGGGCTTTCCTGAGCTATGAAGTCATGGAGGGCATCGAGTCCACGGAGGGCCTCATCGATATGCTTCGCGTCATCGAGGGCGTAGAGATTGTCGTGGTCATGAAGTACAAGGAAGCGGACAAGGCCAGGGTCAGTCTGCGATCCAAGGGCATAGACGTCAGTGCTGTAGCTCTGAAGTTTGGCGGTGGCGGTCATGTGAAGGCAGCAGGTTGCGGAATTGAAAAGCCTTTTGGCGAAGCCAAGTCCCTGCTGCAGCAGGCCATTGACCAGGCACTTTCACCTACTGACCCTGCGGAAGCAGTGAAAGAGTCTGGGGAGGAAAAGTGATGGCATTATCGGGCTTTATCAATTTGCTCAAGCCTCCCGGCATGAGTTCCCACGATGTGGTGGGCTTCGTGCGCAAGGTACTGAAGGAAAAGCGGGTAGGCCATGCAGGCACACTTGACCCTGCGGCGGCAGGCGTGTTGCCCATAGCTGTGGGTCAGGCCACCCGCCTGATCGAATATCTGGAAATCACGGACAAGGCTTATAGGGCAGAAATCAGCTTGGGTGTCTCCACGGATAGCGGAGATGATACGGGGGAAGTGCTGGCACGGCAGGACTTTGTGATGCCAGCAGCCTCTGTCCTTGAGGCTGCACTGGCAAAATTCCGCGGCCCCATCAGGCAGGTTCCCCCGGCCCATTCCGCCATCAAGATTGGCGGCAGGAAAGCCTGCGACCTTATCCGCCAGGGCAAAGATGTGGATATTCCCGCCAGAGATGTGATTATCCACAGGCTGGAACTGTTGTCCTGCTGGACAGGCAGTTTTCGTATAGAGGTGGAGTGCTCCAAGGGCACCTATATCCGCAGCCTTTGCATGGATATTGGCGAGGCTCTGGGGATTCCTGCCCTGATGTCCTTCCTGGTGCGTCGGCGGGTGGGAGGCTTGGTCCTTGAGGACTCCCTGACCTTGGAGGAATTTGCGGCCCAGGGGGCAGAAGCAGTCCTCGCCCCGGAGCCCTTCCTGCACCATCTGCCGCGCTATGACCTGCGGTCGGACAGGATGAATGCATTCCTGAACGGTCTTGCCACCACGGACAGGTTTTATCAGGGGCAGGCGGGACCCTTGCGGGTCTATGCCGGGGATATTTTCCTGGGCATTGGAGGCTACAGCGCCAAGGATCAGAGCATCAGGCCACATAAGGTGGTACGTGGAGCAGAAAGAAATTGAGGAGGGAAGCGGGCATTCCCATGGAAATATACAATAAATTGGCAGATTTAAGAAGCAAATACCCTGTGCTGGTGGTGGCCCTGGGCATGTTCGATGGGGTGCATATCGGCCATCAGAGCATTATCAGGCGGGCGGTGGAACTGGCAGGAAAGATTGGGGGCAAATCCATGGTCTTTACCTTCAGCAATCATCCACTGTCAGTGCTGGCTCCTGACAGGATGCCACCCCAGATAGGCAATAACTTCTTGCGGCAGTACAGGTTTGAGGCATTGGGAGTAGATGTGTTGATGAACATTCCCTTTACCAAGGCTTTTTCCCAGGTCAGTCCAGAAGACTTCCTGTTGCTCCTGCAGGCTCATTTTGCCCCTCGCTATGTGGTGACGGGAGCCAACTACACTTTTGGTGAAAGGGGCAGGGGCACTCAGCGCCTCCTTTTGCGGGCAGGAGCAGACTACGGCTTTGAGGCAGAAATCTGCCCTACGGTGCTGCAGGCTGGCAAACCCGTCAGCAGCACTCGGGTGCGGGAGCGCATACAGGCTGGCGACCTGGCCTCGGCCAACACCTTCCTGGGCTATCCACTGACCATCATCGAGCGGGTACAGCACGGTGACAAGCGGGGCAGGCAGTTGGGCTTTCCCACAGCTAATCTGGCCGTGGGGGAGTATAGGGCAGTCCTGCCTTCCGGGGTATATGCGGCCAAGGCCATCTACGGCGGCAGGGAGTATGCAGCTCTAGCTAATATCGGCAATAATCCCACCTTTGAGGGGGAGCGCGCCCTGCGCATAGAAGTGAATATCCAGGATTTCAACAAGAATATCTATGACCAGATGCTGACCGTGCAATTCTTGCAGCTGTTGCGGCCTGAGAAGAAATTCTCCTCCGTGGAGCAACTAGTCAGGCAGATGCACAGGGATAAGGAAGCGGCCAAGAGCATTTGGCTGAAGCATAAGGCTCATTAACGGAGCGCACAGGAATAAGGCACCCAATGCGGGTGCCTTATTCCTGTAATGCAAGGTTCTTGCTCGGTCAGATACGCAAGGACTTGTCCTGCATGTTCATTTAATCAACACGCCCTAGGCAACTTGTCGGTCATAGTGAGCATTTTCCTGGAAAAGAGATTCAGATTGGTATCTTGAGATTAGTGCTTTACAGCTTGCCAAATAAAGCATATACTGTAATCGATAGCTAAGACAGCCGAGATAGATAACTTTATATGATGATTTGGAGGATTTTTACAAAATGGCTTTAGACACTGGAAACTTATGCATCCTGACCGGCAACGCAAACCCGGACCTGGCCAAGAAGATTGCCGACCATATCGGTGTGAATCTTTGCGATGCATATGTCGGTCATTTCAACAATGGTGAGACCCAGGTGATGATCAGTGAAAGCATCCGTGGCAAGGATATTTTCATCATCCAGCCCACGTCCTATCCTGTCAATGACAATCTCATGGAGCTTCTCATCATGGCAGACGCCTGCAAGCGCGCCTCTGCTCACAGCGTGACGGCAGTGGTGCCCTATTACGCTTATGCCCGCCAGGACCGCAAGACCCGTGGTCGTGAGCCAATTTCCGCCAAGCTGGTGGCCAATCTCATGACCACCGCTGGTGTGACCCGTGTTGTAACCGTTGACCTACATGCAGGCCAGATTCAGGGGTTTTTCGACATTCCCGTGGATCATCTGGCCGCGTCTCCCGTCATCGCAAACTATTTCCGCGCCCAGAAACTGGACGATGTAGTGGTGGTTTCTCCAGATTTGGGTGGTGTTACCCGCGCCCGCATTCTAGCAGACCATCTGCAGGCTCCCATTGCCATTATCGAGAAGCGCCGTCCGAAGCCGGGGTGTGCCGAGGTCATGAATCTCATCGGTGATGTGAATGGCAAAACGGCTGTCATCATCGACGACATTGTTGATACGGCAGGTTCCCTCTGCGAGGGCGCCAAGGCGCTGGAGAAGCGTGGTGCCAAGCACATTTTTGCTTCCTGCTCCCATGCCATCCTCAGCGATCCGGCTGTGCAGCGCATCAACGAGTCTCCCATTGAGAAACTGGTCATCACCGATACCATTCCTCTGCCGCCTGAGAAGCAGTCTGACAAGATTGTCAC
Organism: Selenomonas sp.; assembly: GCA_017635515.1. Lineage (GTDB taxonomy): Bacteria > Bacillota > Negativicutes > Selenomonadales > Selenomonadaceae > Selenomonas_B. The sequence continues at coordinate 21,340 of JAGBLH010000260.1, read as the reverse complement.
TCTTTCCATGGCAGCTTCCATTGGCGATGTCATCATGCGCATTCAGAGCCACCGCAGCGTGAGCCAGCTCTTCCGCTGATTGAATGATTAAATTTCACAGCCCCGGCCTATGGTCGGGGTTTTATATTGGGAAAGCTCCTGCCCCTAGCAAAAGTCCGGCGATAGTGTTAAAATAATATATTGTCATTTGATAAAAATACAGAGGTGTTAACCATGGAGATCAGTATGGATATATTAGTCAAGCGTTTCAAGGATTATGTGAGTTTCGACACTCAGTCCAGCGAGGAGAACGACCAGGTCTGCCCCAGTACGCCGGGACAGCTGGTATTGGCCAAACACTTGGCAGAGGAACTCAAGAGCCTGGGGTTGGAGGAAGTCACCCTTGACAATCACGGCTATATCATGGCTACCCTGCCTGCTAATGGCTGCGAGAGCGCGCCCGTGGTGGGCTTCATCTCTCATATGGACACCAGCCCCGATGCTTCCGGGGCCAATATCAGGCCTCAGTTGGTGGAGAATTACGATGGGGGAGATGTTATCCTGAACAATGAGCAGGACATCAGGCTCTCGCCCGAGGATTTTCCCAGCCTACTGAAGTATAAGGGTCAGCCCCTTATGACCACGGACGGCACCACTCTGCTGGGAGCAGATGACAAGGCGGGGGTCACCGTCATTGTCAGTGCAGCAGAGTACCTTATCAAGCACCCGGAAGTGAAACACGGCAGGATACGCCTTGGCTTCACTCCGGACGAGGAGACGGGCCGCAGCGCCGACCGCTTTGATGTCAAGGCGTTTGGGGCAGACTTTGCCTACACTGTTGATGGCGATGAGCTTGGCAGCCTGGAGTATGAGAATTTCAATGCTGCCAATGCTACCATCACCTTCAAGGGGCGCAGCGTCCATACCGGCGATGCCAAGGGCAAGATGATCAATGCCAATACCGTAGCCTGCGAATGGCAGCAGATGCTGCCCGCGGGGGAGCGTCCCGAGTACACGGAGGGATACGAGGGCTTCTACCATGTCCACAAGGTCAGCGGCGATGTGGAAAAAGTCACCATGATGATGCTGGTTCGCGACCATGACAAAGACAAATTCGCCCGCCGCAAGGCTTATCTCGATGAACTTGCAGCCCTGCTGAACAATAAATACGGCGATGGCACTGTGATGGTGGATTGCAAGGATATGTACCTCAACATGAGGGAAAAGATGGAAGATGCCATGTATGTGGTGGAACTGGCAGAAAAGGCTATGGCAAGCGTTGATGTGAAGCCCGTAGTCAAGCCCATCCGCGGTGGCACAGATGGCGCAAGGCTGTCCTTCATGGGATTGCCTTGCCCGAATCTCTTCACGGGTGGCACCAACTTCCATGGCAGGTTCGAGTATCTGCCCCTGCTATCCCTGCAGAAAGCGGCAGAAACCGTGCTGGCTATCATGACTATGGCTGGCGAATTGAAAAAATGACAAGGAGAAATGTATGGCATCATTGGAAATAAGAAAAGCCGGAGATCCGGTACTGAAGCAACACTGTGAACCTGTAGAGAAGATAGACAAGAATCTGAAGCTGACACTTGATGCCATGGCCGAGACCATGTACCAGAATGATGGTGTAGGGCTGGCAGCACCACAGGTGGGACTGCCCCTCAGAATGGTGGTCATTGACTGCCAGGACGGTCACGGCCTCATTGAGCTCATCAATCCTGTCATCACCTACAAGGAAGGCTCCATGACCGGTTCGGAGGGCTGCTTGTCTGTGCCAGGCATCTACGGTGAGGTGGAGCGATATGCCAAGGTGAAGGTAGAATTTTTGAATCGTCGGGGCAAGAAACAGCATATCACGGCTACGGGACTTTTGGCGCGTTGCATTCAGCATGAGCTGGATCATTTGGAGGGACAGCTCTTCATTGATATTGCCACCAGTATTCGCAAAGGGGAATGACAATGGAAAAACTCCGGGTAGTTTTCATGGGCACGCCTGAGTTTGCCGTGCCTTGCCTGGCGGCCCTGCATGCAGATGAGAATTGTGAGGTCATCGGGGTCTACACTCAGCCGGACAAGCCCAGGGGGAGGGGACAGAAATTCCTGCCTTCGCCTGTCAAGGCTTGGGCAGAGGAACACGGCTTACCGGTTCATCAGCCTGTCAAAATCAAGACGGAAGAGGCAACTGCAGAGCTTAGAGGTTTGAAACCAGATCTGGTGGTAGTGGTGGCTTTTGGCCAGATTCTCTCCCAGGAAATACTGGATATTCCCCCTCATGGCTGCATCAATGTCCACGGCTCCTTGTTGCCTCGTTACCGTGGTGCAGCTCCCATGCAGTGGTGTGTTATCAACGGCGAAACAAAAACTGGCATCACCACCATGATGATGGATGCCGGCCTTGACACCGGGGATATGCTTCTAAAAGAGGAACTTACCATCGGCCCTGACATGACATTGGAAGAAGTTCATGACAATCTGATGGAGATGGGTGCACAAGTCCTTATGAAGACTATCGAGGAACTGCGTGCCGGCACGCTGAAGCGGGTGCCCCAGGAGGGAGAGTCCAATTATGCCCCTATGCTGACAAAGGAAACTGGACATATTGACTGGCAGAAAAGCGCCCAGGAAATCCACAATCTGGTACGGGGGCTGAACTCATGGCCCGGGGCTTATACAGCACATGAGGGACAGAAATTCAAGATCTGGCGCACGGTGCTGACAGGGGAAACTGTTACGTCTGGCACGACTGCAGGCGAAATCCTGGCAGCAGACAGCAGCCAGGGACTGAAGGTCGCAGCAGGTGACGGTCAGGTGCTTGCCATCACTGAGCTGCAGGCTCCCGGCAAAAAGAAAATGCAGGCTCAGGATTACCTGCGTGGCAACAGCCTGGCGGCAGGAAGCTGCTTCGTCTGATGTAGGAAAGATTCTTCGGAGGAATTATGGCAAATCAGATCCTTGAAGAAAATAAAAAAGCTCCCTTGCTGCAGACCAGAGCCAAAAAACGCCTTTTTGTGGGCTTCCTGTTGCTGGCTATACTCTTTTGCACAGGTCTCTTGGCACTTGGCTGGTACATAGCCTCACCAGGGCTGGCCCGGATTTGGGAGCCTTTGCCAACACTGGTGGGGGGCCTTTTTTCCCTTGTTATGCTGCTGGGCCTTTGGGGGATAGCTACTATCGTCTTTGCAGTGCTGGGGCTTCCATATCTGCCCCTTTTCAAGAAGCAGACTTACAGCCTGATCAACCTGCTTTTTCCCCTGGCTGTACGGATTGGCAGCCTGTTTGGCATCAGCAAGAGACAGCTGGAGGGTTCTTTCATCACTGTCAGCAACCTCATGTTTGATCGCATGAATATCAAGGTTCCTGCAGAGCGTTTGCTGGTGATAACCCCGCATTGCCTGCAACTGGCCACCTGCCCCCATAAGATTACCCGTGACCCAAGCAACTGCAAGCGCTGCGGTGGCTGTGATATCGGCTCGCTGGTGACTCTCTCTGAGAAAATGGGCTTTCACTTCTTCGTGGCCACGGGAGGCACTTTGGCACGGCAGGTAGTCAAGGAAACCCGCCCCAAAGCGGTGCTGGCCATAGCCTGTGAGCGTGACCTAATGAGCGGCATACAGGATGTCTATCCCTTGCCGGCGGTAGGAGTGCTGAATATACGCCCTAACGGACCCTGCTATAATACTCATGTGGATATAGAAGAGGTGCGGCGGGAATTGGAAAAACTGATAGAAAAATAAGTTTTTAGATGAAAAGTTGCATAAAAGTTGCATGAGGCGTGTTGATTAAATGAACTTGGCCTGGATTTGCAGTTATTGGCTGTCTGTTGCAAAGCGACAAACTGAAGGCATAGCGGTGGTGTGTTGAGGATTTGTCAACATAGCAGGGGATAGTCAAGACATGTGAAGACAGGCATAGTAAATTAATCAACATGCCCTAGTCTCATTAGGGAGACGAAACGCAGTTTAGCAAGAAGTTTGTTTTGTCAGAACGAACATTTTTGTGATAAAATACTTAATATGTGTGTTTTGATTAGGATTGACTGCATTTTGCAGATGAATGGCAGTTTTCGGGGCAATTAAGAAAGAAGAGGAACTTAAGTTGGTTGAATTATTAGCGCCAGCAGGCAGCCGTGAAGCACTGGTGGCAGCCGTGGAGAGTGGTGCCAATGCCGTTTATCTGGCAGGGAATATGTTCGGGGCGCGGGCCTATGCCAATAATTTTGATGAAGAGGGATTGAGAGAAGCTATCCGTTTCGCTCATCTGCGGGGCGTGCTCATCAACGTAACGGTCAATACCATCGTGGGGGACGAGGAAATCCCTGCCCTGCGGGATTATTTGAGATTCCTCTATGAGGCAGGGGCAGATGCGGTGCTGGTGCAGGATTTGGGCGTGGCTAAGATTGCCCGGGAAACTGTGCCGGGACTTGCCCTTCATGCTAGCACCCAGATGACGGTGCACAGCCTGGAAGGAGTGCTGGCCCTGCAGGAACTGGGCTTTACTCGGGTGGTGCTGTCAAGGGAGCTTTCTTTGAAGGAAATTCGCCATATCTGCAGTCATTGCCAGGTGGAGATAGAAGTTTTCATGCACGGGGCGCTTTGTGTGTGCTACTCCGGCCAGTGTCTTATGAGCAGCATGATTGGTGGTCGCAGCGGCAACCGTGGTCGTTGTGCTCAGCCTTGCCGCCTGCCTTATGACTTAGTAGACGAAAAGGGCAGGGATGTCTTGGGGGACAAGGCAGGCAAGTATCTGCTGTCTCCTCGGGATATGAATACCATTGATATCCTGCCAGAATTGATTGAAGCAGGTGTTGCTTCCTTGAAAATTGAGGGCCGCATGAAGCGCCCGGAGTATGTGGCTACGGTGGTGAGCACCTATCGCGGGGCCATTGACCGTCACTACGCAGGTGAGGGCTACCAAGTGACCCAGCAGGAACATGACAATCTTGCTCAGATTTTCAACCGCGATTTCACCACTGCTTATCTTATGGGGCGTCCAGGCAAGGCCATGATGAGCGACAGGCGGCCTAATAACAGGGGGCTGATGGTAGGGCGAGTAGAAAGCTATGACCGCAATGGTGGCATGGTGACGGCGAAGCTCACCGGTGCACTGGCTTTAGGCGACCAAGTGGATTTCTGGGTCAAGGTGGGCGGCAGGGTCACAGCCGAGATTAAGGAACTATGGAATGACAAGGGCAGGGCAATTGAACATGGAGAAGCAGGGAAACTGGTAAAGTTCGCCCTGCCCAAGGCCGTTCATGCCCATGACCGTCTTTTCAAGGTCTTTGATGCCGCTTTGATGGAGAAGGCCAAGGAGAGCTACAAGAGTGGTGCCCCTATACGCCGCATTGGCATCACGGCAGAGGCCTTTGCCGCAGAGGGCAAGCCCTTGCAGATAATCTTCAGGGACGAGGAAGGCCATACTGCTGCGGCCTTGACGGACTTTATTGCCGAGACTGCCCAAAAAAGGCCTTTGACGGAAGAAATCATCAAAAAGCAGTTGGAAAGGCTTGGCACTTCTGTCTTTGAACTTAAGAAACTGACCTGCCATATTACGGGTGAGGTCATGGTGCCAATGAGTGAAATCAATGAAGCCCGGCGCAAGGCAGTGGAGGCACTGGAAAAGCAGAGGCTGGCAGAGTTTCCCGCTTACAAGGATCCTACTAAGATACAGGGAAGGGCCTGGCCGGTGGCAGAAAAACAGACTGAAACTCCCCGTCCCGCCCGGCTGATGGTCAGTGTAGAATCATTGGAGCAGATGAAGGCAGCCATTGAAGGTGGTGCCGATGGCATTCTTTTTGGAGGCAACAGCTATCGTCATCATGCCATCATCGAGGAAGAGTACAGGCTGGCCTGGGCTTTTGCTCAGAAGGCCAGGGTACGCTTTGATCTGAACACTCCTCGCATTGTGCGCATGAATGCTCAGAAGTCTGTAGAGAATTTGCTGATAACCTGCCTTGAGTGTCGGCCTGCTTCCGTACATGTACATAATATCGCTACCCTTTCATTGGTTAAGAAAGTGACGGATATTCCCGTGCATGCTGACTATTCCTTGATTTCCTATAACGGCACGGCATTGGAGGCATTGCAGGGACTGGGGGCTTCTGAGGCCACTCTTTCTCCTGAACTCAGTGAGGGACAGATACGAAAAATCGCCAAGGAAAGCCCCATTCCTCTGACTTGTATGGTACACGGCAGGCTGGAACTAATGGTGTCTGAGTACTGCGTTACCGGCAGCTTCTTGGGAGGGGCAGGGGAGAAGCCCTGCAGCCAGCCCTGCCAACGGGGAAAATACTTTCTGAAGGACAGGAAGGAAGCACTATTCCCGCTAGTCATGGATCAGTACTGCCATATGCACGTGCTGAATAGCAAGACCCTTTCCATGCTGCCCCATGCCATGAAATTCCTGCCCTCTGGCATCAGCACTTTGCGTATCGAGGGCAAATATTTCAGTCCTGGGGAGATAAGGCAGCTTGCGGCTGCTTACAAAATGGCCATGAATTTGCCTGAGGAACTCGATGAAGCCCAGCAGGATTGGCTCACGAAGCAGGAGGGCAAGGATATTACCAGGGGACATTATTTTCGTGGTCTATCGCCAGTAGTGAATCACAAAGAAGGGCATTGATTACCCACAGGCAGGCATGGTAAAATATATCCACGGAATTTCCTCGTCGTGATAGTGACTTGCCATAATACAACCGCAAAAAGCCCCACCGTTAGAGCAAACCGGTGGGGCTTTTTGTGTGTCAAAAATTCCAGACAATCTCAACATCGCCGGGGGTAGGGTGGAGTACGATGCGGGCAATAAGCTCATGGAGCACATCCCGCATCGCCTCGGTATCTCCAGAGCCGACAAGAGCAGAGAATTCATGTAAGAGGGTATGAGCGGTGGCCGGTTTCAACTTGACCACTGTAGCCCTCTTTTTTTCTTTGAGTGTCGCAAGCAGGGCATCCCGCTCCTTTTCCAGATCAGAGAGCCTACCTTTGATTTCATCAATATCGATTGACCCAAGCTGGTAGAGGTCAAGAACCCGCCGAATTTGGCCGTCCAGCTCGTCCAGGCGTAACTGCACAGCCTCACGCTTCTGAGCCGCAGAAAGGGCATCCTGTGCCCCCACAGGGGGAGTATTGCATGCCTCGGCAAAAGCATCGCTGTTTTCAGCAAGGCGCAGCACTTCCGCGATGACCATCTCATCGAGCGTCGAGCAGGAGTAATTCGGATTACGGCAGTTGATGTCGAGCACCTTTGACCCCCGGATTTTTGCGCGGGAGTAGCAGGAGTAGTAGGGGCGATATTTGCGGTTTGGTTTTTTGCCAGAATATGCGCTGCGCGTAATGTAAGTGTTCCCGCAAGACCCACATACAAGCAGACCAGAGAGCAGGTACTTGGGATGGAAAGGGGCGGGCTTTGAGGCAGCTATGCGCCACCTGTCGGCCAGTAGCACCTGCGCCCGGTCAAAAGTCTCGCGGTCGACAATAGCATCGTGCTGCCCAGGGTAGGTCTTGCCCTCCCAGGAGATCTCCCCGATGTAAATCGGCGTGTCGAGTATGGACCGTACCCCGGCATGGTCAATGCTCCGGCCGTAGTGTGTTTCTATGTATTTCGAGATCTCATAGAAGGTTGCATGCTCGTCCAGGAAAAGACGGTAAGTATCCTTCACGGCCTCGGCTTCAATTGGATTGACGACAAGCCGGCCGTCCACGTAATCATAGCCAAATGGTTTCCAGCCACCACCGTGGTAGAGCCCCTGGCGGGCACGTTCAGCCCGCCCCATAGCCATGCGCTCCCGAATCTGCTCGCGCTCCAGCTGGGCAAAGACCGACAAGATGCCGACCATGGCGCGGCCCAGGGGAGTGGATGTATCAAAGTTCTCGGACATGGATACAAAAGCCACCCCGGCAGCCAGGAAGGTATCCTCAATGAGCATAAGTGTATCTTTCTGCGATCGGGACAGCCTATCCAGTTTATAGACCAGCACACAATCAACAAGGCCAGCCCGCACGTCCGTCAGCAGACGTTGCAGGTCTGGCCTTTTTGTATTGGAGCCGGAGTAGCCAGCGTCGGTGTAGACCCCAAAGACCGTCCAGTCTTTTGCCCTGCAGTAAGCCTGCAACCGCTCGGTCTGGGCATCGATGGAGTAGCCCTCCTGGGCCTGCTCCTGTGTGGATACACGGACATAAATAGCGACTTTAGTTGCCATCATTCACCTCGTTATAAGTTATCCCCAGAGTCATCGCTGGGGCAAAAGTCGTCTGGCTCGTCTATTACTAGCCCTTCTTCAAGCTCCCGCTTTTCCTTTAGTTCGGCCTTGCTATAAAAACGAGACTTTGCAAGGTCGGGGTATGCAGCGAATTCAACAATGTCGATGATACTTCTTTTTAGAGTAAATGGCAGCAACCTGAAATCCTCAATTAAATCCCGCTCATCTAAAGTCACCTCAATGTTTACGAGAGCTCGTCGCCTAATAGACGACTCTCTAGCACGATCATACATAGCCCGGCTACGGCGGTCATAACGGTCCTCGATGGTCGGGGCATTAGGGTCTATCGGAACATCAAAGCCCGACAACCAAGCAGGACTGACGCGCAGTGTCTGGGCCATTATAGCGATTTTGTCTTGTTTAGGCCTAACCTTGCCAGAGAGATACTGACTAATTGCACCACGACTTATATCGGTTTCTTTTGATAAATCAATGGCCTTCATGTGCCTCATAACAAGTGCTTCTGCGAGTCTATCCTTTAGTTGCCTGACCAATCTAAGATCTGTCATGATAAAACACCCCCTTTTATAAGGATATTGTACAACAAATTAAAGCCTTGTTCAATCATTTGTAAAAAAAACAGAACAAATTTGAACAAAAGTTGTTGACGATGTTTGATGTTTGATTTATAATGAAACATGCCAAGCGAGATAAAACAAACAATAGGAGGTGGGGACAATGTCGTTCAACTACGCCAAACTAAAAGGGCGTATCGTCGAAAAATATGGCTCACAAGCTGCTTTTTCAAAGGCCCTTGGTGTGTCCGAGCGTACGCTGTCACTTAAAATCAACAACAAGATTTTTTTTACCCAGGGAGAAATTAAGCGCGCTTCAGAGTTGCTGGGAATCGACATGTCAAACATTGATATGTATTTTTTCGCCCAGGATGTTCAAAAAACTGAACAGGCTGTTTGATGGGAGGAGTGACATGGCTACCATTACATGGAACATCCGTCACTACCTCAAAGATGGCACCGAGCTCAAGCCGGGGATGCAATTCCCCGACACTCAGGAAAACCGGGCCAGGCTCCAGCGTGTGTGGGAAATCTGCCAGAGACACAACAACAAAGGAGGCGAGAACAATGGCAAAGACTGAGATGATGGACCGCATTGCATTTTACTGCGATGCAGACAAGCGCACGAAGTACGACAACCCCTCCACGATGGAGGAGGTAGCCCCCACCTTGGAGGAGGCATTCGAGATGGGCAGCCGGTATGAGGACTGAGAGGTGGCGAAAGAATGTATACAAAAGTTCTAATCATATCATTCTTCGCACTACTCGGTGCGACATTTCTTGCAGGATACGCCCTGGGGATTCAGTGCATGGTGTGGCGCGGCTTTTGACCAAAAGGAAAAGCCCCACCGGGAAAGGTGGGGCTCAAGGAAAAGACAACGCGGACACGCCACATGACCGCGGAGCTCAAATTTATTGTATCACAATTTGGAGGAAAAGCAAATGGACAAAAAGAGCGATATGATGACTCAGTTGATGGACGGAACAAAGGCCGCTTTTATTATGCTCGACGATGGGGACTCAGTTACTGGAGGCATCAACGGAGACATCATGGATGTGTTACGAGGAGTTGGGATTTTCCTGCACAGTTTGGCCGACCAGAGCGATGTAGACATAAAAATCTTAGCCGCCATGGTTGTTACAGAAATACTCACTGCCGGAGATGACATAAAGGAGTCGGAGATGGTAAAAGGGACGGTGACTAAGCGTGTTAAGAGATTCGTGTGAGCTCATCATGACAGCTCGCGCCATGGAGCAGGACCCGGCCAGATGGCTGCAGGTTCGCCGGAACAGCATCGGCGGGAGCGAGGCGGCTGCAATCCTCGGCATGAACCCATGGAAGTCGGGGTATCAGCTCTGGCTCGAAAAGACAGGATCAGCAGAGCCGGAGGACATCAGCGACAAAGATGTTGTGCATTTCGGCACTATGTTGGAACCGCTGGTAGCCGAGGAGTTCTGCCGGAGGGAAGGCAAAAAGGTAAAGAAGTGCGGATTATTCCGTAGCAAACAGCACCCCTTCCTGACCGCGAGCTTTGACCGGCTCCTGGTGGGAGAAGAGGCCGGGCTCGAATGCAAGACCACCAGCGCGTACAAAGGCAAGGACTGGGACGAAGGTAAAATCCCCCCACAGTATTATGTGCAATGCATGCATTACATGCTGGTCAGCGGGCTCCCCAGGTGGTACATCGCCTGCCTGGTTGGCGGCAACCATTTTGTCACATGGACCATCGAGAGGGACGATGATGAGATAGCCGCCCTGCAGGCAGCAGAGTGCGAATTCTGGAGGAAGGTACAGCACCGGGAACCGCCTCAAGTGGACGGGTCGGATTCTACCACAAAAGCCCTGCAAGAGAAGTTCAAAGGCGGGCAGATTGAGCCGGTAACGCTCCCGATTGAGACCATGGAACTGCTGACCAGGCTGGACGAATTAAAGGCGTTAGAAGCCGACGTAAAGAGCCAGAAACAGGAGATTCAGAACAAGGTATGCGCTCTGCTAGGCGATGCTGAAATCGGCTATGTAGGCGAGGGCGATAACATCAGAAAAGTGACTTGGAAGACAGTCGCCGGACGGGTCACTATCGATGCGAAAAAGCTCAAGGAAGACGAGCCAGAAATCTACAAAATGTACAGTAAACAGGGAGCCGCAACAAGGCGGTTCTCAGCATAAAAGAGGAGGAAATTTAAAATGGCAGGTACAGTAAAAAGCGGGGCTATTGCAAAAGCCCAGGAGACAAAAGCGGTGGCTAATGCGGGACAGCAGACACTGAAGAATCTCATCGCAAAGATGAAGCCCCAGATTGCGGCGGCTTTGCCCTCGGTAATTACCCCGGAAAGGTTCACAAGAATGGCTTTGACGGCCCTGAGTAAAGACCCGAAATTGCAGGAATGCACACCAGCGTCTTTTTTGGGAGCCATGATGCAGGCGGCACAGTTGGGTGTGGAGCCAAATACGCCGCTGGGCCAGGCTTACCTCATCCCCTACCGCAATAAAGGGCAGATGGAAGCTCAGTTTCAGCTCGGCTATAAGGGCCTCATCGACCTGGCCTACCGCAGCGGGGAGATTACCAGCATCAGCGCACACGAGGTATGCGAGAATGATGAGTTTGAGTATGAACTCGGCCTGGAAGAAAAGATGAAGCATAAACCGGCTTTGAAAGACCGTGGCGAAGTGATTCTTTACTACGCAGTATTCCGCACAAAAAGTGGCGGTTGCGGATTCGCGGTAATGAGCGTCGAGGATGTAAAGAAGCACATGCAGAAGTTCAGCCAGGCCGCCAAGTATGGGTCTAGCCCCTGGCAGAGCAACTTTGATGAGATGGCCAAGAAGACGGTCATCAAGAAGGTGCTCAAGTATGCACCTATCAAGACCGAATTTGTGAGGGCGATGGCAGCCGATGAGACCATCAAGGGCACCATCGCGCCAGACATGGTAGATGAGCAGGACGAGACTATCGTCACGGTAGAAGCAGAGCCGGTAGCAGAGGCACCCAAAGAGGAGCCGGTGGTGGATTCTGAGACCGGGGAGATTATCGGGCAGCAGGAGAATTTGCTCTAAATAGAGCAGGGGCGGGCATCGGAGTACCTCCGGTGCTTGCCCAGGGAAGGAGGAAGGTAGGTGAGGTGAGTGACCCTCATCGATTTGATGCAGGCATTTCATTGTGTTAGCGTCGGAGTGCTCGACCCCTATGAACAGGCATTATGGCTACGGCTGGCGTTAATTTGGAACAGCAAACGCCGAATAGACTGGTTTCTCGTTAGCAGAGTGGAACTTATCCGTGAGACAGGTATAAAAAGCAAAGACACGGTAGATAAGGCCAGAAAAGGTTTAGAGAAAAAAGGGTTTATTCAGAGTCGAGCAACGGGGAGAACATCCCCAAGGATGTACCACATGGAAGATCTTACAGTTAGGCTAGGAGATAGTCTAACTAGGCTAGGAGATAGCCTAGAGGAAAACTTCAGCAAGGCTACCACACAGCCTAGCAAGGCTACCACACAGCCTAGACTAGGCTATGAGATAGCCACATCACAGAGTACAGAGATTTATACAGAGTATACAGAGTCTCTCTCTAAGGACAGTAACGATATAGAGATACACCGCCCTCCAGAGAGAGAGACCCCATCCCTTCCTCCTGACCTGCTGAAATATTACATGGAGCGATTCAACCCAGAGCCGAAGTCTCGGGAGAAGGAAAAGCTGGCTATCTGGGCAGAGCAGTACACCAAGGAAAAGGTGAAGGAGGCCATAGATGCAGGAGCAGAGAATGGAGCCAGCCACATCAACTACATCGGCGCGATTCTAAGAAACGGAGGAACGACCAATGGTAACCCAGGAAGACAACGACAAGCTCAACGCCGTTTTAGACAGCCTACGGAAGAAGAGCGTAGAGCGAAATGGGATGCAGAAGCCCGAAAGTACGGAGCAGGCACCTACGCTCACAGAGGAGCAGCTGGCGTATGCGGGGATCAAGAGACGGTATCAGAAGGTGACATTCCCGGCTATTGAGCGCAGGGGCCTGCCTGACGATAACTGCATCCGCGAAAATTACCAGCGGGTGAAGTCATACGCAGACAGTCTCGAGGACAATGCCAGGAGCGGCTATGGGCTGATTCTCTCCGGGGACTACGGCACCATGAAGACCACCATGGCAGTAGCCACCCTGCGGGGCTGACTGGAGGCAGGGCACAGCGGAATGATTGTCCCGATGTGCTCCCTCATCGACAACCTGTACACCATGCGGGTGCTCGACCGGGAGGAATTCGCAAAGTACGAGTACAGGATCCGCCACACATCGCTCCTGGTACTCGACGACCTGGGCGGGGAGGACACGGACCAAAAATGGGTGCTGGCCAAAGTAGACAGCATCATCACCGAGCGGTACAACGAGATGCTCCCGACCATCATCACCACGAACCTCACAGCAGAGGAGATGACGGGCACCTACTCAGGGCGGGTGCTTGACCGTATGAGGAACACTGCGGAGCGGCTGGTATTCAACACCAGCTCGCAGCGCAGGAACCGCTGGGAGGAGTAGCCATGGCAAAGCATCCCGTCTGGCGTGGCTACGACCCCACGGCCAACAAGGCCATCGCCAGGGTAGACCGGCAGCGCAGGAAGAAGAAGGAGGAGGAAGGCCGTGAATGCGTACGACGTATGGGTGGACATGAGCAACGGAGACCTGGAAGCGAGCGACGTTGTGACCGTGAGGGCTGACAGCTGCGACGAAGCAGAAGAAAAGGCCATCCGTAAGCGGCAGAACTGGCTCGGCTACGACACCAAAGTGGAGGTCACGGGCATCGCAAGCAACTATGAGCATTGAGGGGTGTAGGGCATGGGACTTTCATATCAGGAACAGGAGACTGTAATCACTTACAACAGGGCAGAGGACAAGATGAACGTCTATACGGCAGACAAGTACCTGCTGGCCAGGCTGCAGAAGTTAGAGACATACACGATGGTGAGGGAGTATCGGCAGGACGGTGTGCTGGTAGCGGCAGACTTTGAGGCAGACAAAAAGCTCCTCACGCTGAGAAGCAAGCGTATGGTCATGAGCGAGGAGGCGAAAGCAGAGGCGGCAGAAAGGCTGAAAAGTTCACGGCAGGAAGGCGAAGAAAACGAATCCTGAGCCGATACGCTCCCTAAAAAGACAGACCACAAGCACACAACACCACCAATTAGTATAAACCCCTTGCATAGGGCATTTTGAGGAGGAGAAAACCATGAAGAGAGTCTACATTTCCCACCCCTATACCGGGGACGAACATTCCAACCTGGAACACGCAGGAAAGGTGAGGGCAGCCCTCAAAGAGGCGCACCCCGATGTATGCTATCTCAACCCCCTGGGCATGTTTGGGGACGAAGACACGGACTACACCACGGCCCTGGCCGATGCGTTAGAACTGCTCTCCGTGTGCGAAGAGGCTATCTTCTGCCCTGGATGGGAGAAGTCCACGGGCTGCAGGGCAGAGAGAGCTTACTGCATGCAGCAGGGCATCCGCATTAGAGACCTGAAAGACTACCCGGAGGCAGTACGCATCCTCGAGGCAGAGGCAACCCAGACCAGGCTGGTACTTGCAGGGCTTAAGCTGACAAAGCAAGGGGGCAGGTAACATGGTGACTTGGACTGAAAAAGCCGAAGCAGACTATCGAGCAAAATGGCCTGGGCAGCCTTGCAAGAGGATTGCAGGGCAGGAAGCAAAGTACGAGGGACGGCCAATCATTACCGGCGGGAGCGTGTACCAGGCATACGCCATGCGCGGCTGGGTGCAGGAGGGCGGAAAGAAGGTAACGGTGCTTGAGCCACAGGATGCACAGCAGTACAAAAACATGGCCGGGGTAAATGGCATGAGCCTGGAAGAACAGCTTCAGCGGTGGTGTAAATTGCAACGGTGGATTAAAGAAAATCCCGACATCGGGCTCAAGGGATTGGCCGCAAATTTAGGATTAAAAGACCCACAGTCAATCCGCAATTTTATCGAGAAATATGGCGCAGGATTATCGCGGAGATTGGGCAAGTTGCCAAAGCTCAACAGCATGAAGCTGCAGAAAGGTATCTGGCGTGAAGTGATGGAGCAGTAGGAGGGCTGACGATGTTTCGGAGGAAAATAGGCGTTAAAGACGAAAACGGTAAGGCCATCAGGATAGGTGACAAGATAAAAATGCACTATTTTTTTGAAAACCATGACCCGGTTACATTGGGCGCATTTGAGGATGAAAATATTATTATTGGCATTGTTGGTGTAGATTTTTGGGGGACATATACTGAGACATCGGATGGAGAGAAATATTATTGGTTGCACTACTTAGAAGAACCAGAGGAAGAGTTGGAAATTATGGAGGGCTGACGATGAAAGAAATTAAGTTAAAACCCTGCCCGTTCTGCGGGAGAGAAGATATTCGCGCTAAAATCATGAATCATGAAGGATATGATGTAGGCATCGTATTTTGTATAAATTGCGGTGCTCAGATTAGGGCTTTCAATAGCCAAGCAGAAGCTATCGAGGCATGGAACAGGAGGGCTGAGATTGTGGAGGACGAGAACGAATGAATGATTATCATGTCGTATCGTTTAGTGGCGGAAAAGATAGCACTGCAATGCTGTTGCATATGCTAGAGTTATCAATGCCCATTGATGAAATCATCTTCTGTGATACTGGAGCTGAGTTTCCACAGATGTATGATCATATCGCCAGGGTGAAGAAGTACATTGGCAGACCGATAACGCGATTAAAAGCAGAGCGTGATTTTTACGGCTTTATGTTTGATTACGAGGTTAGTGCCAGAAGAACTAAAAACGCTAGTTATCACAACAAAGGATTGTCATGGCCTAGTGCGAGGATAAGATGGTGTACTCGGCGGCTGAAAGCTGACATTGCGGATAAATATGCCAGGGAAAGAGCCAAAGAATATAATTTAGTGCAGTATATTGGCATAGCGGCTGATGAACAGCATAGAGCAAAGACAAAGCGATATCCGCTCATTGACTGGGGCTGGACAGAGAAAAATTGCCTGGACTACTGCAAAAGCAGGGGTTTTGACTGGGGCGGCTTGTACGACATATTTAGTCGCGTATCGTGCTGGTTGTGCCCGCTGCAAAGAATGGATAGCTTGAGAGCGTTAAGACATAATTTTCCAGATTTATGGACTACGCTTCTTGATTTAGACCACAAAACATGGCGGACATTTAGGCCAGATTACAGCGTAGATGAGCTGGGAGCTAAATTTGCAGCTGAGGACGAGATGGAGCATAGGCAAGTCAATCTGTTTGATGCGGTATAAAGGGTGAAGAAGCTGAAGGAGGACGAGGACGATGGCAGAGAATAAATCGACTAGCAAAATTGTTATGCTCAGAGAGCGCATGGTATCAGATGTGAAACCGCTTATGGATGATGATGCCTATGAAGATTTGATGGATTTATTACACAGGGCAATCATTGAGGCATTTGAAAAAGGCAGGAGAACAATAAGATGACACCATACAGCTTTATAATTTACGGCCACCCGGCAACGAAGAAAAACAGCAGTGTGCTGGTGAAAGGGCAGGCAAGGCTCCTGCCTAGCAAGGCGTACAAAGAGTATGAGAGGATGTTCAAGACCCAGGCATACAAGCTCCCACAGCCGCTCCCACACTACGAGACTGGCGTGAAGGTGGAGGCGAAGTATTACCTCAAGAATCGTGCTCACTACCCGGATGTAGTCGGGCTGATGCAGGCCACAGCAGACCTAATGAGCGACGAGTACAAGGTCATCTACGGGCACCGCCAGCTAATCAAGCGGTGGTTCCTTGCAGACGACAGGATCATAAAAAATTGGGGAGACTCAAGGATAGCAGGCATAGACCCTAAGAACCCAAGGGTGGAGATTACAATCACCCCGCTCGATATCCCCATCGACCAGGAGTGCGACCCGTACATCATCAGGAAGATGAAGGAGCAGCAGGAAATCCCTTTGTTCGAGCAAGAGTAGTAGTACCAGGAGGCAGCGGATGAACGAGTACAACGACTATGTCAGCATCACGAGGCGGTGGCTCAAAGAGTACAACACATTCAAGGCCACGGTGGCCAGCATGACTGCCGACATCAAGACCCAGGAAGAGATGCTAGAAAGAGCCATGGACCTCGGAGCACCCATCGCCATGTATGACAACATGCCCAAGGGCGGCAGCGGGGAACTGACTACGGTAGAGAGGCAGGTCCAGGAGCGCATGCGTAGGAGGGAGAGCATCGAGAGAGCCAAGCTCAACCGGGATGAGATTCAGAGAATCATTGACCGAGTAGACAGAGCAGTGAGCTCCCTCGATACAGAGGAGCAAGAACTTCTGCAGGGCTTCTATCGCAAAGGCAAGAGCTGGCTCACCCTGGGGTATGAGCATCACTACAGTGAGCGATGGGCAAGGAAGCGCGGCACCGAGGCGGTAAAAAAAATGGCATTTTTAATCTTCGGGGTCAAAGCCTGCCCGCAGCAGCTGTCGTTTGTATTCGCGGAATGGTAAGAATGACATAAGAAAACCCCCGACCTTTTGGCCGGGGGCGTTTTGCTTATCCCTGCAGGGTTTTTTCTTCTTCAAAGTTGATGATGCGCTCGGCGATATTGCGGATGTTCGTGAGCTCTTCGATGGTGGCCCCAAGAGCCCGAGCAACTGCTGCGGCACCTTCGGTGCGACCGAGATAGAGAAAATAGTGCCTTTGCGGGGCTTTGCAGAATGCCGTCCAGGCTTCCTGATACTCACGGAGAGCAATGGCCTTTGCAGAGGGTTCGAAGGTTTTCATGGTGATAGCTCCTTTCTTATTCAGCATCAGCATATTCGTCTTCACGGATGTCGTCGTAGCAGACACCACCATAGGTGTAGCCGTTATCGTGGGAGAGGATAACAGGCATTTCTTCGGGGAAGTCCTGGAGCAACGATATAAGCTCTCCCACGGTCATCGTCCCCTTGATTTGGGTCGGTTCATAACCTTGGCGATTGGCTTCAATTCTCAAATATTCCATGATGATGGCTCCTTTCTTCGTTTGCGGTTCCTTTTTGATTGTGTCCATGTTAACTCTGGCAAGGATAAAAGTCAAGCAAAAAACCAATAAAACATTGGGAGATATAAGGATTTTATTTTGTGGACAAAATTGTGGATAACCCTGTGGATAACTAAAAGGGGCGTTTTAGTTCCGCTTTTAGTTCCGAAAAGGTTCCGAAAATGGGACGTTTTGCCAGCTCCAACCATGCTAAAATGGCAGCATGAGATTCTGCGAGGAGGGACAACGCATGAACTACATAACAACGGCCACGCCACGAGCCACCACACCGGATGCAAGGCCGGTTTTTTGTTCGTATGACGAGATAGTGGCAATCAAGGACCTCAAGCCGAACCCCAAGAACCCGAACCAGCACAGCGAGCGTCAACTTGGTCTGCTGGCAGAGATTATCAAGGGGACGGGCTGGCGGGCACCCATCACAGTAAGCAAGCGCAGCGGGATGATGGTAAAAGGGCATGGCCGCAGGATGGCCGCACTCCAGGCAGGGCTCCAGTACGCTCCGGTAGAGTACCAGGAGTACGCGACGGAGGCAGAGGAGCATGCAGACCTCATCGCAGACAACAGGATCGCAGAGCTCTCCGCCCTGGACGACACAAAGCTGATGGACATGGTAGAGAGCCTGGCAGATACCCCGGTGGAGCTGACAGGTTTCACGGAGCAGGACCTGCAGGATATCCTCGAAGCCCTAAACGGCGGGGAAGAGACCCCGGACGACGGAGCTGATGGAGAGACGGAGGGGCAGAAAGCAAAGGAGTATGTGCCTTTCAGCAAGCCCGGTGACCTTTGGCACCTGGGAGAGCACCGCTTGCTGTGTGGGAGCGCGACCAGCGAGGAGGACATAGACCGTCTGATGGACGGAGCCAAAGCTCAGATGGTTCACACGGACCCGCCCTACGGTGTGTCGTATGAGACACAGAGCGGCAAGTTCGGCATGATCCAAAACGACAATAAGACCCACGATGAGCTAATGGCAGACCTGCTGGTGCCAGCGTTCCGCAACTATGTCAAGCACACTAAGGACGATGCGGCCTTCTATATCTGGCATGCATCGAGCACAAAGCGCGACTTTGAAGATGCCATGATTGCAGCAGGGCTGATGGAGAAGCAGTACATCATCTGGGTCAAGAACGCACCCGTCCTCGGCCATGCAGACTACCAATGGAGCCACGAACCGTGCTATTACGCAGAAAAGGCAGGCCGGCATGCAAAGTGGTTCGGAGACAGGAGCCAGCGCACCGCATGGAATATCGTGTATCGGGGCAAAGACGGCATGGCCACCACCCTCACAGGAGGCGTGGTATTGACCGATGGAGAAGGGCACAAGCTGGCCATCACGAACAAGCCCCCGAAGGGCAAGAAGACCCGCTACATTCGCCTGTCAGAGGGCAGGAGCATGTGCTTCTACGAAGACGGGATGGACAAGACGGTCTGGGAGATCTCAAGGGAGAGCAAGACGGTGCATCCGACCCAGAAGCCCGTGGAGATTCCCATCAGAGCAATTTCAAACAGCAGCGAAGCCGGGGATATCGTCCTCGACTTTTTTGGTGGGTCAGGGAGCACCCTAATCGCGGCAGAGATGACCGGCAGGCGGTGCTACACCACAGAGCTAGACCCGCAGTATGTAGATGCCATCGTCAAGCGGTACATTGAGACCACGGACGACCATAATGTGTTCGTAGAGAGGAACGGGGAGACCCTCGGCTATCTCGATGTGACAGGGGAGGCGTAGACCAAGGAAGGGAGGTAGAAAAGCATGGCTCAAGAGACAGAGCATAGCTGGGATAGGCAACCAGGAGAATCCACCACGGAGTACAGAGCTTTCTGCGCTTTTCGAGACCTTCCATACCAAGACCCGCCACGAAGACGGTCAAGAGCGGGAGCCGCCGCATTCATGGGTAAGAACAACCGTCCATTGTTCAACAAGTATGCAGCGAAATGGAACTGGGAGGAGCGAGCCAGGGACTACGATAACGAGCTGCAGCATATAGAGTTTGATGAGCGCAAGAAGCAAATCAAGGCCATGCTTGAGAACAAAATCAAGGTAGCCAGGGCTCTGCAGACCAAGGGCATCAAAGCCCTGGCAGAGCTACCGCAGGATGTGCTCTCAGCCCGGAACGTGCTCGACTACTTGGTGCAAGGAGTGCAGATGGAGAACGAGGCCCTCATGGAACTGGTCAACGGCCTGGGAGCCGTAACAGGAGCCAAGGGCAAGGGTGGCGGTATCATGGCAGAGATTGCAGAGCCGGAAGAGAGCACGATGATGCAGCTGGTAAAATCGCTTGAAGCGGCCAGACGAAAGAAGGAGCAGTAAGCTATGGACTTCGGACTGTGGGGTGACAAGGCCCTCGACTTCATAGAGACTCCCCACGAGGAGGATGCATTCATCAACATCCTCGAGGGCAGCGTCCGCAGCGGGAAGACCGTGGCCATGATTCCCAAGTGGCTCAATTACATCATGACAGCCCCCAAGGGACTGCTGCTGATGGTCGGTGTGTCTAAAGACACCGTGTACGACAACGTGCTGGCTGACCTCTTCGACACTATCGGGGAGGAGAATTTCAGGTACAACCGGCAGAGCGGCGACCTGCTCATCTATTGGACGGACCGCTACGGCACCCAGATGAGGCGTGTGAAGGTCGTCGGAGCCAAGGACGAGGGCTCGGAGAAGTACATACGCGGCAAGACCCTTGCAGGAGCATACTGCGATGAGCTCACGCTGATGCCCGAGCGATTTTTCAAGCAGCTCCTAAATCGTTTGAGTGTCCAGGGAGCAAAGCTATACGCGACCACAAATCCAGACAGCCCAGCACACTACCTGTACAAGGAGTACATCACAAACGAAGAAAAGCTCAAGAGCGGCCTGGTAAAGGTCGTTCATTTTGGTTTGGACGATAACCCAAACCTGGGGGAGGATTACAAGACCAACATCCGAGCCAGCTACTCCGGGATGTGGTTCAAGCGCATGATCCTCGGGATGTGGGTGCTGGCCGAGGGCGTGATTTATGACATGTTCGACGAGGAACGGCACTGCTTCACAGATGCAGACTGGAACAACACGCTCAAGAGCCGCTGCAGGCGGTACATCGCATGCGACTACGGCACAAAGAACCCGATGGTGTTCCTGGACATTTACGACGACGGGGACAACATCTGGATTCCAAACATGTACTACTGGGACAGCTCGAAGGAGCAGCGGCAGAAGACCGATAAGGAGTATGGCGACGACCTGGAAGCGTTTGTCGGAGACGAGCTCCCGGACATGGTTGTAATCGACCCCAGCGCAGCCAGCTTTAAGCTCGAATGCCAGGGGCGCGGATTCAGAGTCAAAGATGCCAACAACGAGGTAAACGACGGCATCCGGCTGGTGGCCAAGCTCCTCACGCAAGGGAAAATCCACATTCACAAACAAAACTGCCAGCCGATGATCGAGGAGTTTCAAGCGTATGTGTGGGACGAACAGGCGGCAAGGCGAGGAGAAGAAAAGCCCGTGAAGCAGCTAGACCATAGCCTTGATGCTCTCCGGTATTATGCGTTTACGATGCTGCCGAAATGGAGGAAGAAGGAATG
>JAGBLH010000259.1 GCA_017635515.1 Selenomonas sp. | reverse complement strand
TTCGAGATTCCTATCCAGGCAGCCATCGGCAGCATGGTCATCGCCCGCGAGAATGTCCGCGCCCGCCGCAAGGACGTGCTGGCCAAGTGCTACGGCGGCGATATCTCCCGCAAGAGGAAGCTGCTGGAGAAGCAGAAGGAAGGCAAGAAGCGCATGAAGGCCGTAGGCTCTGTAGAAGTGCCGCAGGAGGCATTTATGGCGATACTGAAGATTGATTGATATTAAGCCTTCCCCTTTGGGGAAGGTGGCAGTCCGAAGGACTGACGGATGAGGTGGGACACTGACCAGATAAGCTTACTAAGATAGTTTGTATGGCACCTCATCCGCCCCTATCGGGGCACCTTCCCCATAGGGGAAGGCTTTTTAGTGTTTTGGGCAATGAGGTGAAATATTTTATGCAATGGGGAGCTTATGTACACATTCCTTTCTGTCGCAGGAAGTGCAATTACTGTGACTTTGCCTCCTATGGGGGCAGGGAAGAAGCCAGGGAGGCTTATGTGGATGCCCTGGGGGTAGAGACCCTGGTGCGGGGGCAGGAAATGGTGCTGAAGCATGGCAGGCCCGCCACCCTTTATCTGGGGGGCGGTACGCCCTCGGCTCTGAGCCTTGACCAGATGGGCACCCTCATGGCTCTGCTGAAAAGCGTCTTCGGGGAGCCGGAGGAATTCACCATTGAGGTAAATCCCGGCACCGTGGACGGGGAATACCTCAAGAAACTCAGGGAATGGGGCGCCAACCGCCTGAGCATCGGCATCCAGAGCTTCGATGACAATATTCTCCAAAACCTGGGCCGCATCCACACGGCAGCACAGGCAGAGGAAACCGTGAAGCTGGCAAGGGAAGCGGGTTTTGAAAATCTCAGCCTGGACCTCATGTACGGCCTGCCGGGGCAGACCATGGCTATCCTGCAGGAAAGCGTGGCAAAGGCCCTTTCCCTGCAGCCGGAGCATATTTCCATCTACGGCCTGCAGGTGGAGGAAGGTACCCCTTTCTTCAAGCTGCAGCAGGAGGGAAAGCTGGACCTGCCCCAGGACGAGCTGACAGATGAGATGTACGACTACATCACGGAATATCTGCCGGAGCAGGGCTATCGCCGCTATGAGATTTCCAACTTCGCTAGGCCAGGCAAAGAAAGCCGTCACAACCTCAGCTACTGGCAGGATGTGCCCTATCTGGGCCTTGGCTCTGCCGCCCACTCCTACCTTGACGGCATGCGCCTGGAGAATGTGGCAGATCTGGATGAGTACATCAATACCATCAAGTCAGGCAGCCTGCCCCTGCGCTCAGAGGAAGACCCAAGCGAGCAGCACCATATGGAGGAATTCGCCTTCCTGGCCCTGCGCACCATGAAGGGCATCGACAAGAAGAAGTTCAAGGACACCTTCGGCAAAGATCTGCGCTCCGTTTACGGCAAGAAAATCAACCGCCTGGTGCGGCAGGGCCTCTTGCAGGAAAACAAGAGGACAGTTTCCCTCACCAAGGCAGGGGCCAAGGTGGGCAATCAGGTCTTCGCGGAGTTCCTGCTTTCCTAAAAAAGCATTTAAGTTTTCTATCTGAAATGACGATAACTACAGTAACACGGATGTGTTTTCAGGAGGTGGAGCCTATGGGGGACAATTACATGAGCATTGCGGCCATGTCTGTGGGCATGCATCAGCAGCAGGCCACGCAGGATCTTGGTACCGCAGTGCTGAAGAAGGCCATGGAGACGGTCGAGGGTGGCACGGAGCAGCTCTTGAACGAACTCAGCTCAGACCCGAATCTGGGCGCAAATGTAGACATATTGGCGTGAGTCCAAAAAGGCGGGAGCAGCAATGCTCCCGCCTTAACCATTTTATGGGTGCTTGAATTTTCAGCAATCTATGCATACTTATGATATACTATGATATAGAAGTGCATTTGGGACAGGGAGGCAGCACTATGGGCAGATTTATCAATCCTGGGGATGAATTATTCAGGCAGGCTATCAACTCGGAAATCTACGTGGATAAAACGGGCCTGCTGAACTATACCAACCGGGTAATCCTGACCAGCAGGAAATACCTATGTGTCAGCCGCCCCCGCCGTTTCGGCAAGTCCATGGCAGCCAGCATGGTGGCTGCCTATTATGACCGTACAGTGGCTGCTGGCAAAACTTTTGCAGGGCTGGAAATTGCCCAGGCGGAGGATTTTGATGAGCACTGTAATAAATATG
Organism: Selenomonas sp.; assembly: GCA_017635515.1. GTDB lineage: Bacteria > Bacillota > Negativicutes > Selenomonadales > Selenomonadaceae > Selenomonas_B. Next base: position 2,489 of record JAGBLH010000259.1, on the reverse strand, counting down.
ATGTCATCCAGCTCAATATGCAGAACTTCCTCAGCCGTACCCGCGATATGGATGCCTTTCTGCAACTGTTGAAAAAATCGGTGCTCTGGGAACTTTTTAATCTTTATCCGGACTATATGTATTTTGATAAAACCGACCTCATAGGCAGCCTGGCAGATGTTTACACCAATACTAAGCGTCACTTTGTCATCATCATTGATGAGTGGGACTGCGTTTTCCGTGAGTTCAAGGATAATAAGGAGTGGCAAAGGCTCTACCTTGACTTCCTGCGGGACTGGCTGAAGGACAACCCTGGCATTGCCCTTGTTTATATGACGGGGATTCTGCCCGTCAAGAAATATGGGACGCACTCTGCGCTGAACATGTTTTGGGAATACTCTATGGAAGATCCTTTGGATTTGGCTCCCTATGTTGGCTTTACAAACAATGAAGTAAAGGCCTTGTGCCAGCAATATAACCGCAGCTTCGAGGAATGCCAGCACTGGTATGATGGCTATTCTTTCAGAGAAGAGGCAGAAGTATATAATCCTCATTCCGTGGTAAGGGCAATCTCCTCAGGTGTATTCGATACGTACTGGAATCAGACGGAGACCTATGAAGCTCTGAAGATTTACATAACCATGAATTTCGATGGCTTGCGGGACTGTATCATAAAATTGCTGGCAGGAGAACACCAGCATATAAATACAAAGACTTTCAGCAATGATATGGCCACATTCCAAGCAGCCGATGATGTGCTGACGCTCCTGGTGCACCTTGGCTATCTAGGCTATGACAGCACCAAAGAGGAAGTCTTCATTCCAAATCAGGAGATTGCCCGTGAGTATTACAATGCCATAACCACTACGAATTGGGATATAGTAGTCCGAGCCCTTAAAAGGTCAGAAATACTTCTGCAAGCTGTCCTGGCTAAAGATGAAACAGCAGTAGCCAAGGGAATAGAAGAGGCTCACATGGAAACTAGCCACATCCAGTACAACGATGAGAATGCTCTTTCCTACACCCTTTCCCTGGCTTTCTACAGTGCCCGCCAGAAATACAAGATCTTCCGTGAACTGCCTACGGGCAAAGGCTTCGCCGACCTTGTTTTCCTGCCCCGTGCCATTTACCCTGACTTGCCAGCCCTGGTGGTAGAATTGAAGTGGGATAAGGCTGCAGATACGGCAATCCGGCAGATCAAGGAGCGATGCTACGCCAAAGCGCTGGAGGATTACATTGGCAGCATTCTGGCCGTGGGCATAAACTACGACAAAGAGACGCGCAAGCATGAGTGTATTATAGAGGAGTACAATAAATGAGTATGGAATGAAAAGGGAGAATAAGACAGGCGGGAGCGATAGTGCTCCCGCCTGAAGTATTTTATTGAAGGGGAAGGGGAATTGTGGTAAATTTTAGGCAAGAAAAGCAGATTGGAGGGCCGAGGGATGGAGGAGCCGGAAAGCAATGAGGCGAGGTATCTGGAATTGATACCGAAACTTCGGTTGATGGACGATGATTTTTTGAAAGCTTGCATGCAGGACAATAAGCCCGGAGTTCAGCTGATACTGAGGATTGTACTGAGGAACAAGGGCCTGGTGGTGACGCGAGTTGTCACTCAGAGGGAAATGAAGAATCTGGTAGGCCACAGCCTGGAACTGGATGTCTATGCAGAGGATGAGGAAGGCAAGCATATCAATGCAGAGATACAGCGCACCCCGGAACTGGCAGAGCGTGCGCGGTATTTTAAAGAGGACAGCGAGGGGGTTAAGGCTATGTGCAAGATAATGGTGGATATAAAGAAAGGGGGGGCGTGCTGAGGGGGAGAACCGTATGTCTCGTCTTATGGCCTATTTGCTGAAGAATGGCAAGAATGATGAGGCTATGGCAGCTACGGAGAGTGAGGCTTTGCGGCATGAGCTGTATGAGAAATACGGCATTGCTTGAGGGCAGAGGGAATGTGGTGTCCTGTTAGGATGTGCAATGTCTTTTGGCATAACCACATAAATCGTTGGAGGGGGCACTGGAGAAATTTTTATGAAATTTTTCTGGAGGCCCCCTATTTTGTGCTTAAGAAAACTCGCGTGGGGATTTACCTATCGACAAGGCATTGAGAGTAGCGGTATAATATCCTCGGGCGTAAGCCTGAGCGAGCACGGCTTTAGCCGTTATCGATGATGCATGATGATGATCGCCCTTGCGAGTCAGCCGGCTTCGGCTGGCAGAAAGGGGTGTGGTGATATGGATTTGTATTGCCACAAGTCGAATGATAGTGTTCCCACCCAAGGGAAGCGCACTGGATAAGGCATGTGCCTTTGGTGTGGTTGTCGCTGTGCTGATGGCGACAGGCATGCTGATGGGCTATGTTGATACTGGCGTACTGTTGCAGCTGATAGCTGTATTCAAATAAAGTCACGTCTTCGGCTGCACTCTGTAGCAAGCATGAAAAAAGCCACCCGGCAAGGTGGCTTGATTCATAGAGTGTTGTGACCATCAGCGTTAGCACCGCTGAT
>JAGBLH010000028.1 GCA_017635515.1 Selenomonas sp. | reverse complement strand
GGTGCCATGCTACATTTGGTCCATCACGGAAGCCGACGAAAAGAGCCTCGACCGCTACGAGGGCTACCCCACCTTCTACTACAAGAAAACCCTGCCAGTCGAGCTCATTGATGGTGGGACCATCGAGGGCATGGCCTACATCATGCACGAGGAACGGGAACTGGGAATTCCCTACGCAAACTACTTCAACAACATGAGAGAGGTGTACGCCATCGAGAACTGGGATGACAAGATACTCTGGGATGCGCTGGATAAGAGCACAGACCACATAAAAAGTGTAGCAAAGAAGCATTAAGCATGGTATAATCAGCAAAAGGAGTGAACGGCATTACCCGCGAGGACTACATAAAGGAATTTGCAAACAGAGCCAAAGGAGCCATGTACGGCGTAGCGGTAGGCGATGCCCTGGGAACACCCTTGGAATTCATGGATGCCTTGGAGATTAAGGATGCACACGGCCCCGAGCCAGTGAGAGAGATGCTGGGGGGAGGATGGCTGCATCTGCCGCCCGGCATGACCACAGACGACACGGACATGACCCTGGCGGTGGCAGAGGGGCTGATGGCCACCCCGAGGGATGGCTCACTTGCAGAGCTTATAGACCAAATCGGGCAGAGATTCATTGCATGGCACCACAGCCGTCCGAAAGACATTGGCATTACCTGCAGGGCAACCATCGAAGCAGCCGAGAGGCACCTAGCTGGTGGTATGCGACCATCCGAAGCATGGCCAAAAGCTGCTGTGGAGTACGACAAAGCCAGCGGGCACCGTAGCGCAGGAAACGGAGCCCTCATGCGCACAGTGCCCATCGGGGTAGCTTTAGCCCCAGGGGAAGCAAAGACGACCGCACAAGCAACAGCCATGATGACCCATTGGGACAAGAAGCAGACAGAGCTGGTGGCAGACTACACCATGGCAGTGAGCAAGCTAGTGCGGGGCATGAACGATTTCATGGAATTCGTGCGGCTGGCAGAGGAGTACCCGCAGCCCAAGCACCTTGCACCCACGGGCTACTCCCTCGATTCGTTTAACTGCGCATTGTGGGCAATAAGGACAAGTGAAGACTTTGAGGATGCCGTAGCCCGAGCCGTAAACCTTGGCGGCGATGCAGACACCATCGGAGCAATTACAGGCGGCCTGATGGGGGCTTATGACGGCTTCGAAGCAATTCCCGAGCGGTGGGTAAACGCCCTGCCAGCCTACATCACAGCCCGCCTAGATGCCTTTGTAGGCTGGGCGGTAAGAGAGGAGGAGAAAGAATGGGACAGGAAGAACCCGTGAAGAAGTATAAAGGACGGGGCGGTCCCAGAGGAGGCGGCAGGCCCCGCATTAACCCCGAGGACAGCAAACTGCGCCCAAACCACGGCATGCGAGCGTGGCCAGAGGAATGGACACTAATAAAGCGATTCCAGAAGTGCGTGTTCAAGGCTCCGAAAAAAACGGAGCAGGCTCTGGTAGACTTGGAAAAGGCCGTCCTCGGATTTCAAAATCCACCCGAGTAAAGGATAATGACACACTACTGGCGGTACACCATTTTCGTGGTGTCCTGTAAAATTTATGGAGATAGATCAACTTTATGGAACAAGAAGCCTTTAAGACACTGGCATACGATAAAATAAAGGAGATGCTTACGGGCTGCGCCAGCTCCAATCTAGGCAAGAGACTTGCCCAGGAACTGTTGCCCAGTTCTGATTTTGAGGAAGTTGCAAGTCGGCTGGCTGAAACTGACGAAGCTGTGCTGATTATGGAAACTGCGGCCCCGCCTTTAGGAGGCATCAGGGATATCAGTTCCAGTCTTCATAAGGTGGATTTGGGGGCTGTCCTTGACTTGGGAGAGTTGGTCGAGGTGCGTAGCACCATGTATGCCATGCGCAATGTGAAGTATTTTTTCCGGGATCTTGCTTTGGACGTTCCTATTCTGAAGGAACTGGCCCGGGGGACAGAAATTTTGGGAGAACTGGAGCACCAGCTGGAAAACATCATTGACGAGCATGGCAATATCAGAGAAGATGCCAGCGTAGAACTAAGGCGCATCAATCGGGAGCTTCGCAGTACCCAGTCACGCATCAAGGACAAGATTGCAGGCTTGCTGCACTCTGCTGAGTACCAGAAATATTTTCAAGATGCCATTGTCACCGTGCGTGATGAGCGTTATGTCATCCCCGTGAAGCAGGAGTATCGCTCCCACTTCCCTGGTATTGTCCACGACCAGTCTGCCAGCGGCTCCACCCTTTTCATCGAGCCTATGGCGGTGGTGGATATGAATAACGATGTGAAGCAGCTGATTCTCGCTAGGGAGCAGGAAATGAACCGCTTGCTGAAGGTGCTGACCCAGCAGATAAGCCGCCACCGAGAAATCCTTGAGGCCAACTGCGATATTCTGGCTGAAATAGACTTCACCTTTGCCAAGGCGAAGCTAGCCCGTGAGATGGAGGCTGCCCGTCCCAAGCTCAATGATGAGGGGCGCACGGTACTGAAGCAGGCCCGCCACCCTCTCATTGATAAGGAGAAGGTGGTGCCCATTGACATCGTGCTGGGCACGGATTACCGCATGCTGCTGGTCACAGGTCCCAATACGGGCGGCAAGACTGTCAGCATGAAGACGTTGGGGCTTTTGGTGCTCATGACTCAGTCTGGCCTTTATTTGCCTACGGCGCCAGACTCCGAACTGTCTGTCTATCAGAATGTCTACGCTGACATCGGAGACGAGCAGAGCATTGAGCAGAGTTTGTCCACCTTCTCTGCCCATATGACTCACATTGTGAAGATTTTGGGGCAGGTGGAGAGGGAAGACCTGTTGCTTTTGGACGAGTTGGGCGCAGGTACCGACCCGGAGGAAGGTGCAGCCCTAGCTATGTCTATTTTGGAGAGGCTTCTGGAAATTGGTGCTACCACCGTGGCTACCACCCATTACTCGGAACTCAAGACCTTTGCTTACAGTCGTCCAGGGATTGAAAATGCTTGCGTGGAATTTGATGTGAAGACACTGCGACCCACCTATCGGTTGCTTCTGGGCACTCCCGGTGCCAGCAATGCCTTTGCCATCAGCCGGCGCTTGGGGCTTTCCGAGGCTATTATCCTACGAGCCCGTCAGCTGGTGGAGGCCGATCATGCCCAGTTCGAGAAGGTTGTCAATGAGCTGGAGCAGGAAAAGATGATGTACGAGCAGCGCAATGCTGATATCATGGAACGCCAGCAGCGTGTCACCGCCCTGCAGATCAAGGTTGAGCGCACTAAGGAGGAAATCTCCAAGCAAAAAGGTGAAATCATCCGCAAGGCACGGGAGCAGAGTGCTGCCATGATACGCCGTACTCGCCGTGAGTCTGAGGAAATCATCAAGGAGCTCAAGGAACAGTTCCAGGATATGGGGGTCAAAAAGCGTCAGCAAGCCATCCAGGAAGCCCGTGCCAAGCTCACGGAAGCTTCTGCCAAGGCTAACCCAGGCATCATGACCCAGAAGGGCGTGGGCAAGCCCGTGGATATCAAGAAAATCCAGCCTGGCGATACGGTCTATGTCAAGAGTTTGGATCAAAAGGGCACGGTGCTGACGGTGAGTGGCCGGGAACTGGAGGTGCAGCTGGGCAGCCTGCGCACCAAAGTCAAGGTTTCTAAATGTACTTTTGTGTCTCATGCCAGCTCTGCAGAGGCTGTTCCTGCCTCCGGTGGCAGCAAGCGCCAGAGCAGCAGTTTCATGCAGAAGACAGCCAGCATTGGCCGTGAAATCGATATCCGCGGCATGATGGTAGACGAGGCGGAGCAGGTCGTGGGCAAGTTTCTGGACGATGCTGTTATGGCAGGACTCAGCCAGGTGCTGGTGATTCATGGCAAGGGCACGGGCGCACTCAGGAAGGGCGTGCAAGCCTACCTGAAGGGGCACAGGAACGTACAGTCCTATGCCTTTGCGGATATTAATGAAGGTGGCACGGGAGCAACCGTGGTTAATTTGAAGTAAACAATGGTTTTCAAAAATATTTAACTTTTAATGCTTTGTCTTTGCTGACAGTAGCTTTTCCTTTATGCAGTGGTGTATAATAGAGAGCATATTGTTTAAGGAGGCTGCTTATGGATAAAAGTTCCAATACAAAACAGCAGAAACGCGGGCCCGTCAAGAAAAAGGGCAGCTCTGCCGGACGTATTTTCCTAGGCTTCATAATCGTGATTCTGGTCATGATAACCGGAATCGGCTGCGGTTTCCTCACCGCCAGCATGAATACCAAGCCTGATTTGGCCAGTGACATTCAGCCACCGGCTTCGTCCCAGATCTACGATATCAACGGCAATGAGATAGCCAATGTCCATGCCGCTGAAAACCGTCGGCCTGTGAAGATTTCCCAAGTACCGAGGAATTTGCAGAATGCCTTTGTGGCCGTGGAAGATAACCGCTTTTATGAGCATATGGGCGTAGATCCTCGAGGCATCATGCGCGCCTTGTGGTCAAATGTGAGAGGGCAGGCCATCTCCGAAGGTGGTTCTACCATCACCCAGCAGCTGGCCAAAAATGCTTACCTTACCCAGGACCGCACATTAAAAAGAAAGGTTCAGGAAGTGTTCCTGGCCCTGCAGCTGGAACGCCAGTATACCAAACAGGAAATTCTGGAGCTCTATCTCAACCAGATTTATTTCGGTCAGGGTGCCTACGGTGTTCAGGCTGCGGCCAAAACTTATTTCGGCAAGAATGTAGAAGATCTTGACCTTAATGAATGCGCCATGCTGGCAGGTATTCCCAAGAGCCCCAATTACTATTCTCCTACCAACAATCTCCAGGCCGCAGAGGAAAGGAAATCAGTGGTGCTGGATCAGATGGAGAAGTATGGCTACATCAATGCATCACAGGCTTCCAAAACGAAAAAAGAAGAATTGAAATTGGTGAAGCAGACTAAGAGTACTGAAACCAATGAAGCTTCCTATTTCATTGATTATGTTACTCAAAAGCTTATCGACAAATATGGGGCAGATGCAGTTTATAAAGACGGCCTGAAAATTTATACCACTATAGATATGGATATGCAGAGGGCAGCAGAAGCAGCTATGAAGAATCTGCCCACTTATAACAAGGATGGCAATGGCATTGAGCAGCCACAGGGCGCTCTAGTGGCCATTGATCCCCATAACGGCCATGTGAAAGCCATGGTAGGTGGTCGTGGCACTGATCAGTTCAATCGCGCTACCATGGCAGAAAGGCAGCCTGGCTCTGCCTTCAAGCCTTTTGTCTTCGCAGCAGCTTTGGAAAATAGTTTCACTCCCAATACGGTCATCAACGACAGCCCGGTGAAGATTGGCGATTGGGAGCCGCAGAATTATGATCGCAGCTTCAGTGGCAAAGTTTCTCTTCGGGAAGTGGCCAGGAATTCCCTGAATGTGCCTACGGTAAAAATCGCTCAGAAACTAGGCATTGACAAGCCTATCTATTATGCTCAGGAAATGGGCATCACCACCTTCGTGCTGGAAGGTGCGCAGAATGACCGCAATCTTGCTACCAGCCTGGGTGGCCTCACCAAAGGGGTCACGCCGTTGGAACTGACCAGTGCTTACGGCACTTTTGCCAATAAGGGCATTCACGTGGATCCAGTGGTTATCGTGAAGGTGCTGGACAGGAATGGCAAGGTCATAGAGCAAGCAGAGGAAAAGCAGCGCAGTGTCATCAGTGAAAATAGTGCGGCAGAACTCACCAGCATGCTTCAGACTGTCATTCAGAAGGGGACTGGCACTCATGCCAACATTGGCCGTCCAGCTGCTGGCAAAACCGGAACTACCAGCGATTATCATGATGCCTGGTTTGTGGGTTATACGCCTGACTTGGTAGCCGGTGTTTGGATAGGAAATGACAATAATGCTTCCCTACATAGCATGACGGGGGGGCAGACTCCTGCAGAAATCTGGAAGGCTTTCATGAGCAAGGCTCTTGCCACCACTCCTGCCAAGAATTTTGATGGCAGTGCTGCTGGCAAGAATGATGCAGTAGGAGAGCTTGAAGATGATGAAAAGACAGCCGTCAAACATAAGCCTTCGGAACTTAAAAAGGATATTCCCAAGGAAAAAGCAGAAGAAGCACCTCCTGTGAAGGGCGGACAGAATGCTCCTGTCCAGAACAAACCAGAACCGGAACCGAAAGCTGAAGCGCCAAAACCTGAACCTGTTTCCGATGCTCCCGAGCGTGGTGGCGGTGTAGGCAAAGGCAGATAAATTTGTAACAATATATGACCTCAATACAAAAGGAGAGAGTTTGTTGGCTAACGTATTTGATACTTTGAAAGAACGCGGCTTTGTAGCCCAGTGTACTAACGAGGAGGAACTGAGGAAATTGTTTGATGAGGAGCAAGTTTCCTTCTATATCGGTTTTGATCCCACTGCAGACAGCCTTCATGCAGGCCATTTCATTGCCCTCATGGCCATGGCCCACATGCAGAGAGCAGGCCATCGTCCCATTTGTCTGGTAGGCGGCGGTACAGGCACTGTGGGCGATCCCTCCGGCCGCACGGATATGCGCCAGATGCTGACGGATGAAAGCATCGAGCACAACTGCGAGTGTTTCAAGAAGCAGATTGCCCGCTTCATTGACTTTTCTAATGACAAGGCCATTATGGTAAACAATGGCGACTGGCTCAGAAAACTAAATTATATCGAGCTCCTGCGCGAGGTAGGGGCAGACTTCACTGTCAACCGCATGCTTTCCGCTGAGTGCTACAAGCAGCGTTGGGAGAAGGGCCTGACCTTTCTGGAATTCAACTACATGATCATGCAGGCTTACGACTTCCTGGAACTGAACCGCCGCTATGGCTGCAAGCTGGAAATGGGCGGTGATGACCAGTGGTCCAACATCATCGCAGGTGTGGAACTTTGCCGCCGCAAGCTCAGTACACCTGTCTACGGTCTTACCAACAAGCTCTTGACCAAGAGTGATGGCAAGAAGATGGGCAAGACCGCAGGCGGTGCCCTGTGGCTGGATGCAGAGAAGACCTCTCCCTACGAGTTCTATCAGTACTGGCGCAATGTGGATGACGCAGATGTGGAGAAGTGCCTATCACTGCTCACCTTCCTGCCCATGGATGAAGTGCGCCGCTTAGGTGCTATGAAGGATCAGCAGGCCAACGAAGCCAAGGCTGTGCTGGCTTATGAAGTCACCAAGATTGTCCACGGCGAGGAAGAGGCCAAAAAGGCCAAGCAGTCTGCCGAAGCTCTTTTTGGCGGTGCCGGAAATGTTGCTGATATGCCCACCGTGGCAGCAGCTGCAGGCGACAAACTGTTGGATTCTCTGGTGGTAGGCGGCGTGTTTGCTTCCAAGGGTGAAGGCAAGCGCCTGATCCAGCAGAACGGTCTGAGCCTCAACGATGCCAAGGTCACGGATATTGACTATGTGCTCAAGGAGGAAGACTTCACCGATGGCGCTGCCATCGTGAAGAAGGGCAAGAAGAAATACTACAGGCTAACCAAGTAAGACATATATCACATTGTCATCAAAATCATAAAGCAAAATAGCGGGCAGTGAGTTCTCAACCTTGCCCGTTATTTTTTGAATTAAGAGATGGCAGCTATTAGGGCGTGTTGATTAAATGAACTTGGTCCAGATTTGCGTAGATTGGCTGTCCATTGCAAGGCGACAAACCGGAGGCATAGCGGTGCTATGTCGAGGATTTGTCAACGCAGCAGGGACAGTCAAGATACGTGAAGATGGGCTTAGTGAATTAATCAACACGCCCTAGCTAGGATTCATAGACGCACAGTTTCTTACTGTGGAGAAGGAAAATGTTATATATTTCGATTTATCAGAAAAAATAATTGACTTTCCGCTAAGGGCGTAGTACAATAGTCCTATAGAAAACAGAAGCG
>JAGBLH010000258.1 GCA_017635515.1 Selenomonas sp. | reverse complement strand
GTTCTTCCATCCACAATGAATTTGACAACCATACATCAACCATGTTGGAATCGTGGGCACTCACATAGTAGGCTATCTGAGAAAATTTAGCACCTCTCTCTAATCCTAGCGGCTTGAGCCAAATACTCCCATGCCATGTCTGCAAATAAAACTGCCCAGGTCTCTTCCTGCACTCCAGTTGCTTCCTGCTGTTATCCACCCAGACAGCGGCGGTAGAGAGTTCATAAGCCCTGTTTTGCAAGGTGTTTTTCACCTTGCGGATACCGGTAGGAAACTCTTTTGCCATATCATCCACCAGCCAGACCAAATCAAGATCCTGCCTGCGCCGTAGCAGTTCCAAAGCAATATACTTGGGGTTGCAGGAGAAGCCCGTAGTGCCTTCGATGGTGGTGAAGACTATCTTCTTGGGGTTGATAGGATATTTTCTGTTGTAGTAGAACTGCCGCGCCTGTTTCCTGGCCTGCCGCAGACGGCGGCGGATATAACGGTCTTCCTTGCTGAGTTTCATCTGCATCTGCTCCCTGCATTCTCACTTGTTTCTTTCCGCCAGGAATTTCTCCATCACTTCCGCCATGGCAATGCTTTCGCTCCTGGTGAGCTTGAAGTCCTCTCCGTCCCTGGTGCCGTTAATGGCTGCCACGAAGTCGGCCAGTTCATAACGGAGGCCATCACCCAGGTATTTCGTGTAGTTCTTCTCATTTTGGGTGAAGTCTTCATAGCAAATCTCAAAGCCTTCTGTTTTCCACCAAGGGGATGGTACGAGGATATAACCGCCAGTGCCGGAAATCAGGAGCTGGCCTTCGCTCTTGACATTGATGCCTGTCTTGGAGGTGGCGATGGCCTTGCCATAATCAAAATGCACCTTGGTGTAGATATCCACGCCATTGGGTGCGCAGAAGCTGCGGAAGCTGATGCTTTTATAGTTCGCCCCCAGCAGCTTGATGATGGGTAGCAAGGTATAGCTGCCATATTCGGTGAAGCTGCCACCGTAATCTGCATTGGTAAATTCCCTGACCTCCTTGTCCGGGATGATCCTGGTAAAGGCTGCCTCCACATCCTTGATTTCCCCAATCACGCCGCTTTTGGCCATGCTGAGCAGGCGGATGAAGCCGGGGGCGTAAGCGGTTTTGACAGCTTCCATCAATACCAGATGCTTGGCTCTGGCCAGGTCAAAGAGTTCTTCAGCCTCAGCTTTTTTCAAAGCCAGAGGTTTTTCGCAGAGTACATGCAGGCCATGCTCCAGAGCTTTCTTCGCGTATTCATAGTGCAACTCATGAGGCAGGGCGATGTTCACGGCATTGACCTTGGAGAAGAGTTCCTCTATGTCGTCCGTAGCAAAGGCCAGTTCGTGTTTGTCCCTAAATGCTTCAGCTTTGTCAAGATTGTGGTTGTAAACGCCCTCTACGCTGAGTCCGCTGACAAAGTGCGATTCTGGTATGAAACGGTTCGCGATACGCCCTGCACCTACCAGGCCCAGGCGTATGAGTTCATAATTTTCCCGGCGAATCATGGTGCTGGAAATGCCCCGGGTGCGCTCCAGATAGACGACCTTGCAATATTCATTCAGGTAGTCGAATTTTCCCACCCAGTCGGAACCAAGGACGAAAATGTCTGCATGGTACTTCTGGATATCCTCTATCTTTTGCCCTACATGATCCTCAATGATGATCTTGTCCGCAAAGCCCGTTTCCTTCACATGCTCGATGCGATCCATCAGGGAGTCCACTACGTTCAGCTTGCCCCGGTTCTCATCAAAATGCTCCGTGGTCACGCCGACTATCAGGTAATCTCCCAGAGCCTTGGCTCTCTTGAGCAGGTTGTAGTGGCCCTCATGGAAGAGGTCGTAGGTGCCGTAGGTTATGACTTTGGTCACTTCTTCATCCTCCTGACCAGCAATAACTTCATGGCGTATTTGTGTATTTTCTCCCCTGCTGTGCCGTCGATATTGGCGGCGATTTCGCTGTAGGCGGCTATCTGATTCTCCCTGTCATGCCGCCCCCCTTGGATATTTCCGCTCAGCAGGCTTTCTAAAGAGTTGAAGGCGTTTTCCTCACAGCCGTAGCGCAGCCATTCGGACAGTTCGGCATAGCCTGCTGGCTGCCTTGCCAGATCATCCTCCTCCAGTGTCAGCGGTATTTCGTCGGCAGTCTCCTGCCCGAAGTCCAGAGCATAGAGGCGGCGTTCCTTGGCATAGAAGAATCTACATTTACCATAGCCCGTGGGCTGCCAGAAGAGACCTACATAACCCACAAAGAGATAGCCTTCCATATCATAGAGGCTGCAGTCAAAGGGTGCCTCCCATTTGCTCATCTTGCCGCTCTCCCGGTCAATGCTGACAAACATATTGCCACGGTTCGGAGCCAGGATTGCGTGCCGGGGATCTGGGAAGGCAACAGATGAGAATGGCGTTTGCCCCGTGGCTGCGCCGTAGTTGGCATCCACGGCCTGAAAGCCTTCGGGCAGGCCGTCATATTCGCTGACCTTGCCGCTGTCCGGCTCCCAGCAGACCACATGGCCGCCATACCAGGGCAGGAACCACAGTTCATCATCATGCACAGACACAGCCGAGCATCCCCTAGCCAGTGGCAGATTCACAAAACTCATGGCCAGGGTCTCGGCATCAAGAAGCATCACTGTATTGCCCAAGGGCGTGGTCATAATCAGTTTGCCCTGCCAGACATTGCTGCCGCCGACATGCCAGACACCGTTTTGATTTGCAGTAAAGAATTCCCGTATATCCATTTCCTGTCCGGCGCTGCGTACCTTGTCCAGGTAAACCGTTTCATCAGTCCGAGTGTCATAGCGCACTATGGCCGGATAGCGGAAGGGCACCAGGAACAGGTAGCGGTCGGCCGCGCTCCACGCTGCTGCGAAGGCACCAGGCTGCCCCTCGAAAGGGTTCAGGGGAATCTGCCTGGCTGTTCCTTCCGCCTTGAGTTCCAGGATATCCAGGCCATTGGCAGGACAGGCGTAGGCCTTGCCGCCAATTTCCAAGACCTGGCTGTGATAGTAAGTAGAATGCCAGCGAGAGAAATGACCGAAGTACCTGTAATGATGATCATGGTTCTCCGCATGATAGAAATTGCCGTTTTCCGTAACCAGCCAATCCTCGCAGCTCAGATTGGCAAAGTTGAAGATTTCTCCACGCCAATCCCCTGCCCGTGGCGGCTCATTTAACCAGTTCTTCAATAAAAATTCCTGCTTGCCCGCCACACCGAAGAGAGAAGTGACACTGGTACCTGCGTCTCCTATGTAGACATCGCAGAGGGCAATGGTCTGCTCTATGTCCGGAGTATCATCGTAGATGCCCCAGCCTTCTTCTATGTACTGTACTTTCAGCTCCAAGAACTCCTGATACAGCCAGGGTCGCATGGAGCGCATGGTGTCCTCCATCAGGGGATGAGGACGCCAAAGCAGGCAGGCCTCCGGATGACGCTTGAAGGTGTCAAACACATAGCGCATCTTTTTCAGGAAACGCGGCGTATTCTCCAATAGCCCGCTCAGACTGGTATTGTAGAAGTAAACCTTCCTGCCATGCATCCTGTCGCGCCAAGCCTCCGGCACAGGTGGCGGTGACTGGCAGCAACTGATAACCTTGTCGAACTTAGGTGAGCCTAGTGCCTTTATCTTCCAATCCGGAATGATTGGCGCAAAGAAACGGCGCAGAAACTCCGCCTGGATGACGATGCAGTCATAGTTTTCATATGCTTTGCACCAGCCCTGCCCCTCCAACATGCCGCCAGAAGTGGCGTAATAAGGCACATACATCACTACTGATGCGTATTTGCGCAATTCAAAAGAGTAATAACGCGGGTCAATGGAAGTGGCCATGTTGCCATCATCATAAGGGTAGTATGTATAGACTATATCAGGCATCTCCTGTGCCAGGTCGAAAGTCTCATTGTCTACAATAGGCACATAAGGCGGCAGCCTGTCCCCCTCATAATGCCGCTGTCCCAGGCTCTGGTCGGGATTGCGCTCGAAATACGGGATAGGCACGACAATGGCCTCGCAACCGGGGTCTGTATCCGCTGCCCGCCACACGCTTTCAAGTGAATCCCACATACTGGCCTTATACGGCAGGAACACTACCACTTTCTTGAAGTGTTTCTCCTTGCTGGTCTCAGCAATAATATGCTCCAAGAGGTCCTTGCACAGCCCCACAATCTCTCCGGCATCTTTTCCAGCATCCCCGGAGAGTATATCCTTGATGGCCATGATAAGGCCGTCATACACTTCACCGTATTTGGCATAGTTGCCCTCAGTCAGTCCCTGCTGACAGAGTTCCCTAGCCTCTTCAAGATTGTGAAGCACAGGGCGCAGCTTCTGTGGATGAGCAGTGGCTGCCATGGTTGTGGACATGTATATAAATTTCAACTTAGATAGGAGCCTGCTTTTGATGGCCATGGGGTTCACCTCTTGGAAAGTTCATCACTATCATTAGCCGAATCCCCGAAGCCTCTTGTTTCAAGGTGTTCGGGCACGCACCTGAATTTAGTAACTGTTTATTAAATATGGATTATGAAAAAAAGATTAACTCCTCTTCCTTACGGGGGCTCTAGCACAATACACTTAAGCAGTTCTTTGCACAGCGCTACTATTTCTCTTGTATCCTTCCCCACAATGGCGCAGGAATTATCTCAAAAGGTACAGCTTTTAAAATAATATTCCACAACAAGAGCATTATTTCCTCCCTAAAAATAGAAAAGTTTCAAGGAGAGTAAAATAAAAGCTCAGAAACGGGATACATTCTAGTTTCTGAGCTCTTGCTTCTATCCTTTTTTTAAAGAGTCTTTAGAATCTCCCTGACCTTCTCCCGATACTCCTCCCGGCTGCAGGTGATGACCTCGCCGGTCTTGCGGATTTTCAGCTCGATGGTGCCTTCCTCCACGGCCTTGGGGCCGATGGTGACACGCAGGGGGTAGCCGATGAGGTCGCAGTCCTTGAACTTCACGCCCGCCCGCTCCTTGCGGTCGTCCAGGAGAGCGTCTATGCCGTCCTCCTTAAGCTCGGCGTAGATTTCCTCGCCGTACGCCAGCTGGTCGTCCTTTTTGGCGTTGACCACGGCCACGACCACCTCGAAGGGGGCGATAGCTCTGGGCCAGATGATGCCGTCTGCGTCATTGTGCTGCTCGATGGCGGCAGCCATGGTACGGCCTACGCCAATGCCGTAGCAGCCCATGACCAGGGGCTGCTCCTTGCCGGCTTCGTCAAGGAAGGTGGCCCCCATGGCCTCGCTGTACTTGGTACCCAGGGTGAAGACCTGGCCGGCCTCGATACCTCTCGTCATGGTGAGAGGAGCGCCGCACTTGGGGCAAGCATCACCCTCGGCTACCATGCGGATATCCGCCACGGTGATAGCGTCCTTGTTGAAGTCACGCTCCGGAGTCACATTCTTGTAATGCACATCCGCCTCGTTGGCGCCGGTGACGGCGTTGTACATGTTCATCACCGTGTGGTCAACGATGACCTTGATGCCCTCCTTGATGCCGATGGGACTCATGAAGCCGGGACAGCCGCCTGCAGCGGTGATGGCCTCATCCTCGGCCATGGTGAGTTCCTGTGCATCATCAAGGAGGTTGATGAGCTTCACCTCGTTCACCTCATGGTCGCCACGGACGAAGGCCAGCACCAGTTCACCCTTGTCCGTCTGATAGGCGATGGCCTTGATGGTCTTGGCCGTGGGCACCTGCAGGAACTCAGCCAGCTTCTCAATGGTGTTGGTGCCGGGAGTGGCCACCTTTTCCAGGGGCAGCATTTCTTCCTTTTCAGCCACGATGGCCTTCAGCTCGGCCTTCTCATCGCTGGCAGCATAGTCGCACTTGGAGCAGCAGGCTATGCTGGACTCGCCAGCCTCGGCCAGCACCGTGAACTCGTGGGAGTGGCCGCCGCCGATGGCGCCGTTATCTGCCTCCACGGGACGGAACTCCAGCCCGCAGCGGGTGAAGATGCGGCTGTAGGCATCGTACATCTTCTGATAGGACTCGTTCATGCCCGCTGCATCCTTGTCAAAGGAGTAGAGATCCTTCATGATGAACTCACGGCTGCGCATGAGGCCGAAGCGGGGACGGCGCTCGTCCCGGAACTTGTCCTGGATCTGGTACAGCATCAAGGGCAGCTGCTTGTAGGAGCGCACTTCATCCCGCACCAGGGCAGTGATCATCTCCTCGTGGGTGGGGCCCATGCAGAATTCGCGGCCATGGCGGTCCTTCATGCGCATCATCTCGGCGCCATAGGCTGCCCAGCGGCCGCTTTCCTCCCACAGCTCCGAGGGCTGCAGGATGGGCATCATGATTTCCTGGCCGCCGGCGGCGTCCATTTCCTCCCGGATAATCTGCTCGATCTTGCGGATGGTGCGCCAGCCCAAAGGCAGGAAGTTGTACATGCCGCCGGCAGACTTTCTCATGAGGCCTGCCCGGTACATGAGCTGATGGCTGACAATCTCAGCCTCGGCAGGAGTATTGCGCAGGGTAGGCGCGTATAAATTGCTTGCTCTCATTTTTTCTTTCGTTCCTCCAGTATTGCATCTATTTCCTTGAAAAGCTCTGTAACCAGTTCGCTTTCGGGGACTTTCCTGACAATCTCTCCCTTGCGGAAGACCAGGCCTTCCCCCTTGCCGCCGGCGATGCCCACATCGGCGCCGCGGGCCTCACCGGGGCCGTTCACCACGCAGCCCATGACAGCTACCTCGATGGGCTCAGTGATGCCCTCCAGCTTCTTTTCCACCTGCGCGGCAATGGCGGGCAGGTCAATGCTGGTGCGGCCGCAGGTGGGACAGGCCACCAGGGTAGGCCCGTATTCCTTCAGCCCCAGGGCCTTCAGGATTTCATTTGCCACCTTCACCTCCACCACCGGATCTCCTGTGAGGGAAATGCGGAAGGTATCGCCGATGCCCTCTGCCAGCAGGGAGCCTATGCCCACGGCAGACTTGATAATGCCCGTATTGGGCGTGCCAGCCTCGGTGATGCCCAGATGCAGGGGATAATCCACCTTTTCGCTCATGAGGCGGTAGGCAGCCAGGGTCATGGGTACATCGTGAGCCTTGAGGGAAATCTTCATATCATAGAAGCCCTGCTGCTCCAGGATGCGCACATGCTGCAGGGCGGATTCCACCAGTCCCTCAGCCGTGACACCGCCGTGTTTCTCCAAAATTTTCTTGTCCAGGGAACCGGCGTTGACCCCGATACGGATGGGAATGCCGTGAGCCTTGGCTTCCTGCACCACGGCCCTGACCTTTTCCTCCCCACCGATGTTGCCGGGATTCAGCCGCAGGCCCGAGATGCCCTGACGGATGGCCTCCAGGGCCAGCTTGTAATCGAAGTGAATATCTGCCACCAGGGGCACCTTCACATCCTTGATGATGTTGCCCAGATTCTCGGCCGCTGCCATATCCGGCACCGCCAGCCGCACGATATCGCAGCCTGCGGCGGTGAGCGCCTTGATCTGCTGCACCGTGGCTTCCGTGTCCGTGGTCTTGGTATTGGTCATGGACTGGACAGAGATAGGCGCGCCGCCGCCGATGGCTACGCTGCCTATATGTATCTGCCGTGTTTTCTTTCTCTCAAACACTTTTTAGCCTCCTGTGAATACCCGCATGATATCGTTGGCCGTGGCAAAGAGCATCAAGAGGATCAGCAGCCCTACGCCCACGCTCTGCATATAGTAGAGGGCCTTGGGCGAAAGGGGCTTGCCCCGCACTGCCTCGATGCAGAGGGTGATGAAGTGGCCGCCATCCAGAGCAGGGATGGGGAAAAGGTTCACCAGTCCCAGGTTGATGCTCAGGAAAGCCGTGAAGTTCAGCAGGGGCACGATGCCCATCTGGGCCACTTCCCCTGCCATTTGGGCCACGCCGATGGGACCCGCCAAATCCTTGCCGGAAAGCTCCAGCAGGAGCCTGTAAAGGGCATCCACCATCATGTACATGAGATAACCCGTCTTCTGCACTGCCATGACGGCAGCATCCACCAGGCCCACATCCTTGTGCTCAAGGGCATTCATGACCCCAACCACATTGCGCTTGGAGCTCTTGTCATAGGTGGGAGCCACCTCAAACTTCAGCTCCTCTGCCCCACGCTGCACAGTCATGGCCAGGGGCGCCCCCTCCTCACTGGCCTGGACAGCCTCGGTGAACTCCGTCCAGGTGGCAATGGCCTTGCCGTCAATGGCAATGACCTTGTCCCCGTCCCGCAGGCCTGCCTCATAGGCCGGCTTGCCTGCCATCACCGTGCCCAGCACAGGCTCAGGATTCGGCGTAGAAACGCCGGAGAAAAAGAAGATGCCAAAGAAAAGGAAGATAGGCAGCAGGAAGTTCATGAAAACCCCTGCCAGGATCACCACCATGCGATGCCCCACCGGCCGCTCGCAGTAGCCCCGCTCCCCGGCATCATTGTCCTCGGGATTCATGCCCGCGATGTCGTTGAAGCCGCCCAAAGGCACAGCACGGATGGAGTAGACAGTCTCTCCTCTCTTGACAGAGAAAAGCTTCGGCCCAAAGCCGATGGCAAACTCGTCCACCCGCATCCCCGCCAGCTTGGCGGTGATGAAGTGCCCCAGCTCATGCACCAGTACCAGCAGACCTAAAACAAAAATAGTGGCTGCTATAGTAATTAACATTCTTTCACCGTCCTTAGCCTTCCCCTTGAGGGGAAGGTGTCAGCCGCAAGGCTGACGGATGAGGTGTCAGACTTGCAACCCCAGCTTGACACCTCATCCACCGCTTCGCGGTCCCCCTTCCCCTCAAGGGGAAGGCAGAAGTCACTTATCACTGCTTTTTCAAAAGCGTTCTGGCAAATTCCCTTGCCCATTTATCCTCTTCAAAAAGCTCCTCCAGTTCCGGCTCTAGGATGGTCTCACGCTTCAGCATGGTTTCCTCGATGATGTCGTAAATATCCAGGAAATAGATGTCGCCGGAGAGGAAAGCTGCCACTGCCACTTCGTTGGCAGCGTTGAAAATGCAGGGCATGGTGCCGCCGATCTTGCCTGCCTCATAGGCGAATTTCAGCCCCTTGAAGGTCTCCATATCCGGCTCGGCGAAGGTGAGGTCCTTCATTTGCCAGAAATCCAGCCGGGGCCAGGAAGCGCTCTGCCGCTCGGGATAGGTGAGAGCGTACTGGATGGGCAGGCGCATATCCGTGCTGCCCAGCTGGGCCATCACTGCCCCATCCACGAACTGCACCATGGAGTGGATGATGCTCTGGGGATGCACTACCACCTGTATCTGATCATAGTCCACATCGTAAAGCCACTTGGCCTCGATGACCTCCAGCCCCTTGTTCACCAGGGAGGCAGAGTCCACGGTGATTTTCCTGCCCATATTCCAAGTGGGATGGGCCAGCACCTGCTCTACCGTTGCCTTGCCTATCTGCTCCCTCTTCTTGCCCCGGAAAGGGCCGCCGGAGCAGGTCAGGAGCAGCTTTTCAATCTTGGAGCTCTGCTCCCCCTGCAGGCACTGGAAGAAGGCGCAGTGCTCGCTGTCCACGGGCAGGAGCCTTACCCCCTGCTCCCTCACCTTGCGGGTCACCAGCTCACCTGCCACCACCAGGGTTTCCTTGTTGGCCAGGGCAATGTCTTTTTTAGCTTCCAGCGCCTTCATGGTGGGCTCAAGGCCTGCAAAGCCCATCATGGAAGTGACCACCGTCTGGACATCGCCATAAGCGGCAGCGTCGATAAAGGCCTGGCGTCCTCCCGCCAGTTCCGTCCTGCCCTGGTAGCGGGACTTCAGCCTCTGATAGGCAGCCTCATCGGAGAGCACCGCCAGCTCCGGCTGGAATTCCTCAATCTGCTTTGCCAGCAGTTCATCGTTTGAGTTAGCCGCCAGCACCGACACATGGAAAAGCTCCGGGTGCTCCCGCACCACATCCAAAGTCTGGGTGCCGATGGAGCCTGTAGAGCCAAGGATAGCTATGTTCTTGCAGGTCATGCGCAAAACTCCTCCTTACTTTAATGGGTCAGCAGATAATAAGCCATGGTGAAATAGTAGACCAAGGGAGCAGTGAAAAGAACGCTGTCAAAGCGATCCCATACGCCGCCATGTCCCGGAATGATATTGCCGGAATCCTTGATGCCCGTTTCTCTTTTCGCCACAGACTCCACCAAATCCCCCACCGTGGCAAAGACGGCAATCAGCGCCCCCAAAACGGCCATCAGGGGCAACGGCCAGCCGAAAAAAGCTCCCAGGGCCGCAATGGTAAGCGTGGTTCCCACCACTGCGCCCACTGCACCTTCAATGGTCTTGTTAGGGCTGATGGAAGGGCAGAGTTTGTGCCTGCCAAGGGCAGACCCCACAAAGTAGGCAAAACTGTCACTGGCCCAGGTGCCGATAAACATCACCCACACCAAAGCGCAGCCAGGTTCAAAAGACCCAAGGCTGGTGACCAGTTGGGGCATATCCTGGCCAAAATTCCTGAGCAGGATCAGATGGGCAAAGGGCAGGCCAATATACAGCATCCCCACCGCAGACAAGGCCGCCCCCCTGAAGGTGACTTTCCCATGGAAGAAGACCGTCTGCAGGCAGATAGCCAGCACGAAAAAGGTGATGAAGGCCGTCATGCCCAGCCCCTCGTGGCGGGCACTCAGCAGCAGGTTGATGATGCCCAAAAGCCCCAGCCAGGAGGTCAGATGCTCCCCCTGCTGACTGAAGGCCCTGTCATATTCTCTCCAGGCCAGCATCGCCAGGGCAAAGGCGGCAAACTCAAAGGCCAGCCCTCCGGTCTGGATGATCAAGGCGGCAATAGCAATGCCAATGACGCCAGTTATGATTCTAGTTAACAAACGAACAGCTCCTTACTTCAATCCTCCGAAGCGGCGGTCACGCTTGGCAAAATCCGTCATAGCCGCCACAAAGTCTGCCGGGGTGAACTCCGGCCAGTTTTTCTCCGTGAAATAGAACTCCGCATAAGCAGACTGCCACAGCAGGAAGTTGCTGAGGCGCTGGTCGCCGCTGGTGCGGATCATGAGATCCACCGGCGGGTCCCCTGAGGTGTCCAGCAAGGTCTCCACCAGCCCGGCATCCACTTCCTCCGGCTTCAGGCTCCCGGAGGCTGCCTTAGTGGCCACACTCTGCATCACCCGCAGCAGTTCGTCCTGGCCACCGTAGTTGGCCGCCACATTGAAGTGGATGCCCGTGTTGTGCGCCATGAGCTTTTCTGCATCTTCCATCTGTCGCTGCAGGCTCTTGGGCATGCCTTCCTTTTTCCCCAGGAAGCGAATGCGCACATTGTCATTGTGCATCTCCTCCAGCTCCTTGGCCAGATACTCGGCAAAGAGCTTCATGAGGAAGTCCACCTCAGCGGTGGGCCGCTTCCAGTTCTCGGTGGAGAAAGCATAGACCGTCAAGGCATCAAGCTCCAGCCCGATGGCAGTGCTGAGGATGCCCTTCAGGGTCTTGACCCCGGCCTTGTGGCCCGCTGTGCGGATAAGGCCCTGGCCCTTGGCCCAGCGGCCATTGCCGTCCATGATCACCGCCACATGGCGGGGCAGCCTGTCCCAGTTGATAGGGGCAAAGAGAGGGTCGTCCCGGCCAGGGATTTCCTTGTAGGCATCTACGCTGCCGAATATTTTTTTCCACATATATGTGAACCTCTTGGCTTGATATTCAAAATAGCATAAAGGCAGGCCCCTCTCGTATGCGAGAAGGGCCTGCCCTGCAGGATTTCGTCCAGCTTCTCCTCAATCTCAATGATTATTCCGGAGCAGAGATGGCCGATACAGGGCAGCCTGCTGCGCAGGCGCCGCACTCGACGCACTTTTCTGGATCGATCTCATAATGAGCGCTGCCTTCGCTGATAGCCTCTACGGGGCAAGTAGCTGCGCAAGAGCCGCAGGAAATGCAGTCATCACCGATCTTGTATGCCATTGTCTTACACCTCCTTCTACTGGTGTCCTCAGACGCTAGGTATCACCTTGGCCCCCAGGGTCACCTTGATACCCTGTCCGTGCTCGCGCACTCGCAGGACGTACAGACGGCTTTCGTCTGTCTTGAAAAAATCACGCGTAGGGCGTGTGATTTCCCATGCGTAGGATATGCCCTCCTTTTGCAGGAGTTCTTCTGCCTCCTGCCAGGGCAGGGCGAGGATATCAGGACAGTCCATCAGACTTCCATGACCTCTTTTTCCTTGGCAGCCCGGGCAGAGTCCACCAGCTTGATGTACTTGTCCACCAGCTTCTGGACATCTTCCTGCCCCTTCTTGGATTCGTCCTCAGTGATCTCCTTGGCCTTCTCCAGCTTCTTAATAGCCTCGTTGCCATCGCGGCGCACATTGCGCATGGCCACCTTGGCCTCCTCAGCCTTCTTGTTCACCGTCTTGACGATTTCCTTGCGGCGCTCCTGAGTGGGCTGCGGGATAGACAGGCGGATGGCAGTGCCATCGGAGTTCGGGGACAGGCCCAGGTCTGACTTCATGATAGCCACTTCAATGTCGTGGAGGATAGTCTTCTCCCAAGGCTGGATGACAATCATATGGGGCTCCGGCACTGAAACCTTGGCCACCTGGTTCACAGGAGTAGGGGTGCCGTAGTACTCCACCATCACCTTGTCCAGCAGAGAGGGAGTGGCACGGCCTGCCCGGAGGGTGCCGAATTCACGCTTCACAGCCTCCAGGGATTTTTTCATGCGTTCTTCTTCATTTGCCAGGATTTCTTTTACAGTTGCCATTACTCTTTCCCTCCTACAGTGGTGCCAATCTCCTCACCCAGAGCCGCCCGGGCGATGTTTTCATGGTCATCGATATTGAAGACCACCAGCTGGATCTTGTTGTCCATGCAGAGGCTGGTAGCAGTGGAGTCCATCACTGCCAGACCCTGATTCAGGATGTCGATATAGGCCAGATGGTCGTACTTCTTGGCGTTGGGGTTCTTGTTGGGATCAGAATCATAGATGCCGTCCGTGCCCTTCTTGGCCATGAGGATGACATCAGCCTCTACCTCAGCGGCGCGCAGGGCAGCAGTGGTATCAGTGGAGAAATAGGGATTGCCCGTACCTGCACCGAAGATCACCACCCGTCCCTTTTCCATATGGCGGATGGCCTTGCGGCGGATATAGGGCTCAGCCACCTGGCGCATCTCAATGGCAGTCTGGACGCGGGTATCCACATCCATCTTCTCCAGAGCATCCTGGAGCGCCAGGGAATTCATGACCGTCGCCAGCATGCCCATGTAATCAGCAGAAGCGCGATCCATGCCCTTGGCGCTGCCGGACAGGCCGCGCCAGATGTTGCCGCCGCCCACCACGATGGCCACGTCCACGCCATGTTCGCGGATAATCTTGACCTGCTTGGCAATATCTTCCACCACTTCGGGATTGATGCCATATCCCTGGTCGCCCGCCATGGACTCGCCGGACAGTTTCAGCACCACGCGTTTATATTTAGCTGTTTCCAAAGCAAACCCTCCATCTATATAATCTCACTATTTTTCATTATAACGTATAAAGAAGGATTTTTCCATAGGCAAAACTAAAAAGCCTTCCCCATAGGGGAAGGCTCTAAGTTAGCATAAAAAAAGAGGGCACCTTCTAAGATGCCCCCTCTGATAAAGGGAAGATTCCCTCTTATTTCATCTGTGCAGCAACCTCTGCAGCGAAGTCCTCTTCCTTCTTCTCGATGCCCTCGCCCAGCTGGAAGCGGGTGAAAGCATTGACCTTCTCGCTGCCCAGCACATCGGCAACGGTCTTGTCGGAATCCTTCACGAAGATCTGCTCGTTCAGGCAGACTTCCTTGTAGAACTTGTTGATGCGGCCTTCCACCATCTTGTCCACGATCTTCTCGGGCTTGCCTTCCTCAAGAGCCTGCTTGCGGAGCACTTCCTTCTCATGCTCGAGGTCAGCAGCATCTACGCCGCTGCGGTCGATAGCAGTGGGGTTGGCAGTTGCAATCTGCATAGCCACATCGTGGGAAAGCTCCTGGCTGCCGCCGGTGAGGTCAACCAGCACGCCAATCTTGCCGCCCATGTGGATGTAGGAAGCAACCTGACCAGCGCTTTCATAGCGGGCAAAACGGCGGAGGGAAATCTTCTCGCCGATGGTAGCAGTAGCCTCGGTGATGAGGTCGGAAACCTTCTTGCCCTCAATCTCGCTGTTATTCAGGGCATCCACATCGCCAGAAGCAATCTTGGCCTCAACGATATGCTTGGCAACCTTGGCCACCAGAGCCTTGAACTGGTCGTTGCCGGCAGCGAAGTCGGTCTCGCAGTTGATCTCAACTACGCAGCCGCTCTTGGCATCCTCGGAAACATAAGCACCCACAGCACCCTCAGCAGCCACGCGGCCTGCCTTCTTCTCAGCCTTGGCAATGCCCTTCTCACGCAGGAAGTCGATGGCCTTGGCCATGTCGCCGCCAACCTCAGTGAGAGCCTTCTTGCAGTCCATCATGCCTGCGCCGGTGGTCTCGCGCAGTTCCTTTACCATAGCAGCAGTAATTGCCATTTATATTTCCTCCTCAATATTAAATAACGGGGCAAGGGATAACGATTCCCTTACCCCGTCTAGGTCATTGGTCAAATATCAGCTGATATTACTCAGCAGCCTGAGCCTCGCTGCCATCGGAACCCTGACGGCCCTCCAGCACAGCATCAGCCATTTTGGCAGTCAGCAGGCGTACGGCGCGGATAGCGTCGTCGTTGCCAGGGATGACATAGTCGATCTCATCAGGATCGCAGTTGGTGTCAACGATAGCCACGATGGGGATGTTCAGCTTGCGGGCCTCAGCCACAGCGATGCGCTCCTTGCGGGGATCTACCACGAAGAGGGCGCCCGGCAGCTTGTTCATCTCTTTGATACCGCTGAGGTAAGTCTCCAGCTTGTTCATCTCATGACGGAGAACCTGGACTTCCTTCTTGGTGAGGACCTCAAAAGTACCGTCCTCTTCCATAGCCTCCAGTTCCTTCAGGCGTGCAACGCGCTTCTGGATGGTCTGGAAGTTGGTCATCATGCCGCCCAGCCAACGCTCGTTGACATAGAACTGGCCTGCACGCTCGGACTCCTCACGGATAGCCTCCTGAGCCTGCTTCTTAGTGCCTACAAAGAGCACGGACTTGCCTTCCTCAGCCACGCTGCGCAGGAAAGCATAAGCCTCATCGATCTTCTTCACGGTCTTCTGGAGGTCAACGATGTAGATACCGTTGCGCTCAGTGAAGATGTAGCGAGCCATTTTCGGGTTCCAGCGACGAGTCTGATGACCGAAGTGGACACCTGCCTCGAGAAGCTGTTTCATAGAAATAACTGACATAGTGGTGCACCTCCTGTTTTGTACTTCTGCCGCCCTCATTTACCGCGTCACCGAAAATCTTCGGCACAGTACGGCTATCGGGCTGGCATGTTTATTTTTACACCGTGGAAAAGTATATCATAAGCCTCGAAACCTTGGCAATAGATTTTTTTCGATTCACCTAGATTTTTTTCCCCCGCTCCGGCCAGCCGGTGCGGGCTTCGTCAAAGGCCGCCATGTAGTGGGCCAGATCATGGAGGAGCTTCTCCGGCTCCAGAGGCTTGGTAAGATGACTGTTCATCCCTGCCGCCTTGGACTTTTCCGCGTCCTCCCGAAAGGCATTGGCTGTCAGGGCCAGAATAGGCACTGCCCTGCCATCCCGCCTGGGCATCTCCCTGATGAGCCTGGTCGCCTGCAGCCCATCCATTACCGGCATGCGGATATCCATCAAGATAGCATCTATGCTGCCCAGATCCGAATCATTGAAGATTTCCAGACCAATCTGGCCATTCTCTGCCAGGAGCACGACCATGCCCTCATCCTCCAGCAGGGTCTTGGCCAGCTCCTGGTTCAAAGTATTGTCCTCGCACAGCAGCACACGCCGCCCCTTGAAGAAGTCCTTGGGGACAGCCTCAGTGCCCTTCCCCGGCACGGGAGCCATCACCTGCTCCAGGTAGAACTCCACCTTGAACTCAGTGCCTTCATTCACCCTGCTTGCGACAGATATGCTGCCTCCCAGCATATCCACCAGCTGCTTGGCAATGGCCAGCCCCAGTCCTGTGCCCTGGACAGGCAGCCGGTGCTCCTGAACAAAAGGCTCAAACATCTTGGGCAGGAAAGCTTCATCCATGCCGATGCCTGTATCCTTGACCCTGATACAGCATTTCCTGCGCCCTCCCAGCCTCTCCTTCAGGCATTCGGCAGAAAATATCACCCTGCCTCCCACGGGGGTAAACTTCACTGCATTGGACAGGAGATTCAGGAAAACCTTGTTGAGCTTCAGGGCATCCGCCTTCACCGTCCCCATATCTGCCAGGCTGCCCTGGATTTCAAAATGCACACCCTTGTTCTCCGCCATGGAGCTGATGGTGGTGAGCAAAGTATCAAACATAGTCTCTGCTTCCAAGATCTCCGGCTCCAGCCTCAGTTTCCCGGCAGAAATGCGGGAAAGCTCCAGGGTATCGTCTATGAGACTTTGCAGCAGCTCTGCCGACTTGATGATTTTCTGGAGGTAGTTCTGCACCTTTTCCATATTGTTGGAAGCTGCAGCCAATCTGGCGAAGCCCAAAATACCGTTCAGCGGGGTGCGCATGTCATGGCTGACATTGGAAAGGAAGGCTGTCTTGGCCCGGTTGGCCATTTCCGTGCGCTTGAGGGAAGCCAGCAGGCGGTCATTAAGCTCCACGATTTTCTGCTGCTGGCGGTACTCCTCGGTGACATCTTCAAAGCTGCCCACCAGCCCCACTATTTCCCCATTTTCTATCAAGGGGCTCTTGCTGGCCACGATTTCCCGCATCTCCCCATGGCTCAGGCATTTCCCCCTGACCCTGTGCGTAGAGCGTCCTGTCTCCAGCACCCACCTCTCATCCTTCTTATATGGTTCATCATCAGCATGCCAGCCCATATCCTCATCGGTCTTGCCTATGATGACGGACTCACTGGGAAAGCCGTAGTACTCCAAAAAAGCCTTGTTTGCTCCCAAGAAGCGACGCTCCTTGTCTTTCCAGAAAATGCCCACCTGAGTGGTTTCCAGAATCTTGTCCAGCAAGAGATTCATATGCTTCTGCTCGGCCTTGCGCTGCTCATTCTGCTCATGCTCGCTGGCCACATCCATGATGCTACTATAGAAAAGCCGCCTCCTCTCCGACAGATTCACCTGCACTGTGTGGCAGAGAACCCAGACATATTCGCCGCAAGGCAAAAGCATGCAGAAACTGAGACGCCACTGCGTCTCCTTATTCTCCATAGCCCTGTGGGTAGCCTGGATAATTCTCAAGGTATCCTCAGGGTGTGTCACCAGCTCCAGCGGTTGAGACAAATAACGGCAGGATTCCTCTTCCTCCAGCTGCAGGAAATCACAAAGCCCCTTGGAAGCCCTCAGGCACTTCCTGCCTTCTTCCTCATAAGAATAAATGAATATCGGCACCGGCAACGCCGCCATGCCCTCCCATTCCATTACCATCGTCTACCCCACCTTGTTCTTCTATCAATAACCGTATTCATTACAAAGTTCAGTATTCCAATCATTTGCCTATAGGCAAAACCCATCTTCTTTTAATATTCTGCCTCAGTTATCCAAATACCTGCCAGGACAAAAAGAAAACCGCACCTGCCTGACGGCAGATACGGCATGAGCGAGATTAAAGCAGTTTGGTCACCAGGACTATCAGAGGCAGCGCTATCAAGGTTCTTTCTATGAAGATAAGGAAAAGCCGCTTCATATCCAGTCCCACATTGCTCTTGACTATGATGCTGCCCACCTCTGTAAGGTAAATGATCTGCACCAGGGAAAGAGCCGCCACCACAAAGCGGGTAGCATAGGGAAGATCCGTGCTGGTGATCAGGGCAGGGATAAACATGTCGATGAAGCCCACCAAAGTGGCAGGGGCAATCTGGAAGGCTCCCTCCACCCCCAGAAGCTGCATATACATCCCCATGGGGTAGGCCAGCCAATGGAAGATGCTTGTTTCATTCACCAAAATTGAACCGACGGTGCCCCAGGCAACAACCACAGGGATGAGGTCAAAAATTATGCCCAGGGTCATGGCCGAGGCCTGTTCAAACGCCTTCTTGAAGCTGAATTCACCAGCCCGCTCCAGCGCCACTCTGAACGCCCAGCGCAAAAGCGTTGCCTCAGGCGGCACTTCCTCTGCCAGCCTCTTTTCTCCCCGATAATCATTAGGCACTGACACCAAGGGAAAAATCCTGACGCCAATGACTGCCAGCAATAGTCCAATAGCGGTTACAGAAGCGTAAAGAAGCGGAAAGCGGTCAGACACCTTCAAAGTCTCTGCCACCACCAGACAGAAGGGGATGGAAACCAGGGAAAAGTTGGTCATGATACAGGCAGCCTCCCGGCGACTGTAAAAGCCCCCTTGGTACTGACCAGCCGTAATGAGCACAGCAGTATTAGAAGAAGACAGCCATGAAGCAATGAGATCCACAGAAGCCCGCCCGGGCACATGGAACAGTGGCCGCACCAGAGGCTTCAGCAGTATGCCCACAAATTCCATGATGCCTGAATCTGTCAGAAACGGCAGAATGAAGCTCAAAGTCACCGCCAAGGCGATAAGGGTTTGGCCCAGCCCCATCATGCTGCCGCCTACGTCATCGCCGATAATCCACGCAGGACCAACGCCGAAAAACACGCCCAGCGCAATAAATGCCGCCACCAGCCGAGTCAGGAGATAAACCTTTGAGACACAGGCAATTTCCTTAAGCAGCTTGTGCCTGCAAGTCTCGGATGGTTTCACCAAAAGGCCGCTCAAGGCCAGCAAGGCCGCCATCACCACCAGGCACACCAGCAGCCAGGGTACATTGGCCCCTATCCACTTGTCCAGCATATCCGTCAGCACGCTCAAGGGAGTATTGAATCCCTCCCCGCCCCCCAGCGGGAGCAGAAACATCAGCAGGCCGAACAGGGAACAGCCGAAAAATTTCAAGCCGCTCCCCTTCTTTATCCCGGAGGACGCTAGCTCCTTGTCCATGAAAAAACTCCTTATCCTGTTTATTCCGATTTGCACTGTTTTTATCACGATGTATGCAAATACCCTTCCCATCATAGGAGGAGACTTTCCTTTTGTCAAGGACTTTTTGAATATTTATAGCGCAGGTGTGAATATTTATTCATCAGTCGTATTTTTATACATAAAAAGACGCCCCCAAGATAAGGGAGCGTCCTTGATTTCAATACAGCATTCTGGCTGATTACATCATGCCGGGCATGCCGCCGCCCATGCCGGGAGCAGGAGCCGGGGCTTCCTTCTCGGGCTTGTCAGCTACCAGGGTCTCAGTGGTGAGAACCATAGCAGCGATGGAAGCAGCGTTCTGGAGAGCGGAGCGGGTGACCTTGGCAGGATCCACGATGCCGGCTGCAATCATGTCAACATAGGTGTTGTCCACAGCGTTGAAGCCGATGCCGTCGCCAGCCTTCTTCACGTTCTCCACCACCACGGAACCCTCGAGGCCTGCGTTGTCAGCAATCTGACGGACAGGCTCCTCGATGGCGCGGCGGACGATGTTCACGCCCACCTTGATGTCACCCTCGGCCTCAATCTTGTCGAGAGCCGGGAGGATGTCGATGAAGGTGGTGCCACCGCCTGCTACGATGCCTTCCTCACGGGCAGCACGAGTAGCGTTGAGAGCATCCTCGATGCGGTACTTCTTGTCCTTCATCTCAACTTCGGTAGCAGCGCCAATCTCAATGACAGCTACGCCGCCAGCCAGCTTGGCAAGGCGCTCCTGGAGCTTCTCCTTGTCGAAGTCAGAAGTAGTAGCCTCAATCTGCTTCTTGATCTGGTCAACACGGCTCTTGATAGCATCCTTGTCACCAAAGCCGTCCACGATGGTGGTGTTGTCCTTGGTGGAACGAACCTGGCGGGCACGGCCGAGATCTTCAAGGGTTACGCTGTCCAGCTTGCGGCCCAGCTCTTCGCTGATGACCTGACCACCGGTGAGGATAGCGATATCCTCCAGCATAGCCTTGCGGCGATCGCCGAAGCCAGGAGCCTTCACAGCCAGAGCCTTGAAGGTGCCGCGGAGCTTGTTCACCACGATGGTAGCGAGAGCTTCGCCGTCCAGATCCTCAGAGATGACCATGAGCTGCTTGCCCTGCTTCACAACCTGCTCCAGGATGGGCAGAATGTCAGCAATAGCGGAAATCTTGCGGTCGGTGATGAGGATGTAAGGATCATCCAGGACAGCTTCCATCTTGTCCGTATCAGTAACCATGTAGGGGGAGATGTAGCCGCGGTCGAACTGCATGCCCTCTACCACGGAGAGGTTGGTGTCCATGGACTTGGACTCCTCAACGGTGATGACACCGTCCTGGCCCACTTTCTCCATAGCATCAGCAATCAGCTGGCCAACTTCCTCATCAGCGGAGGAGATAGTAGCGACCTGAGCGGTAGCAGCCTTGCTCTCGATGGGCTTAGCCTTGGCCTGGATTTCCTCCACCAGAGCCTTCACAGCCTTCTCGATGCCCTTCTTCACGATCATGGGGTTAGCACCAGCCACCACGTTGCGCATACCCTCATGAATCATAGCCTGAGCCAGCAGGGTTGCAGTAGTGGTACCGTCACCAGCGATATCGTTGGTCTTGGTAGCAACTTCCTTCACCAGCTGAGCGCCCATGTTCTCGAAGGGATCTTCCAGCTCGATATCGCGAGCAATGGTCACACCATCATTGGTGATGGTGGGAGCACCGAACTTCTTGTCCAGCACCACGTTGCGGCCCTTAGGTCCAAGAGTAACCTTTACAGCGTTGGCCAGAGCGTCAACGCCACGGCCAAGAGCACGGCGTGCTTCTTCATCAAACAAAATCTGCTTTGCCATTTATATTACCTCCAAAGGTTCTAGTCTCTTACAGAACAGCCAGGATGTCACTCTCGCGGATAACAAGATAATCCTTGTCATCAACCTTGACCTCAGTCCCGGAATATTTAGAGAAGAGGATGTCGTCGCCAACCTTGACTTCCATGGCAGCGCGCTGGCCGTTATCAAGGAGCTTGCCTGAGCCTACAGCCACGACCTTACCCTTCTGGGGCTTCTCTTTGGCCGTATCCGGCAGCACAATGCCGCTGGCGGT